>JARFRT010000110.1 GCA_029287105.1 Akkermansiaceae bacterium
ACAGTCACCATTGATCGACTCGATGACCTGACCCTTGGCGAACTTGCCGGTCTTGGCTGCCGGGGAATCCTCCTCGACATCGGCAACTTTCATCACAAAGGCAGGCTGCACCAGATCGATGGAGAGGCCGATCGGTCCGAAGCGCTTGAGGTTCTGGATCGATGTCGTCTCCGAGGGACGCTTCGAGAACAGCGAGGGGTTCTTGTAAAAGGACTCTTTTTCAGGGGCGGCGGCCAGCGGCAAGCCGAGGGCGAGAAGGACGAAGGTGGGGAGTAGGCGGGATTTCATTCGTAGAATGCTACGAATCACCCTTGCCCACTCTTTCACCAGTTCGGATTTTCACCGGACCCGAAGGCACCCCGGCTACTTGGCCACATTGCCCTGTTTGGCGACCCACCGAAACCCCGCCCGGCGATGGCCGCACCCTGGTGCTCGATCCGACATCAACACCGTTTGCAACAGCATTCAAAAAATACCCGCTGCGCAGAATCTCCCTGGCACGGCGGAGGGGGAAAGTGAAGGTCTCGTTTACTGCTTTTCTTCGGACCGGGAAGGGTGTTGCCTGGGGTTGCCATACAAAACCCTCAGTTCGTCCTTTGCGGCCTCCAAATTATTGAGCTGTTCATCCGGAAGATTTCGGCCTGCCCTGTTGATATAAAACGAGAGCATGGACATGGCGGAGCGAAAGGGCTCCGACTTGCGCCTGGAGCTATGGTCAGCCGACTTTTTAAGCGACAGGGCAATCTTTTTGGGATCGGTGAGTGAAAACACACCGGCCTCCAAATCCAGCGCATCACTTGTTTCGGTCACATGCTGCGACCAACGGTTAGACTTTGCGCTCTGTGGGTTGCTATCTTGATCAGTTGCCACCTTAGTCCCTCCCTTTCTATAAGGAGTATGGGTAACATAGCAACACCACTCAGCCAGCAGCAAGGGTTAATAAGCCACCGATTGGACGCGATTGGAACCTGTATGAGTAGTGCAAATAAGCATGGGGTCGTCCTTCAGCCAACATACGCTTGTTGACGGTTTACCTAGGGATGCAGGCGCTGCCCTGGGCTTCGATGGAATACCCCTCTGGGGTGCATGACAGGTCTCGTCAAAAAAGGGGGGCAAAAGGGGCCGTTCTGCTGTGTCCGCACGTGGGCAGGACACATGAGTCAAGGTTGATGGAAGAGGTTGTGGCCAAGCGGCGTAGTATGTGGTAACGAACTTCATCTATGAAATCCATGCTTGCTCATTCCGCCCGTTTTCTCGGCCTTTTGGCCGTTGCCGCCCTCACGACTCAGATTCATGCCAAACCTCTCAAGGTCTATATCCTCTGCGGTCAGTCGAACATGGAAGGTCACGCCCAGACCAGTACCTTCCCGGCCGTCGCCAAGGATCCCAAGACGAAAGGTCTTTACGACAAAATGGTTGGAGCTGATGGCAAGGCGGTGACCATGGATGACGTTTGGATTGCCTACTCCTACGGCAACTTTTCGGGCGATCCGGTTGGGAAAAGATCAGGCAAGCTGACGGCGGGCTTCGGCAGTCAGCATCACATTGGCACGGGTAAGATCGGCCCTGAATTCACCTTTGGCATTACGATGCACGAGCTGCAAGGCGAGCCCATTTTGCTGATCAAGGATGCGTGGGGCGGCAAGAGCCTGATGGTCGATTTCCGTCCACCCAGCGCTGGTGAGCTTGAGGACGAGAAGCACAAGGAGAAGGCAGGGGTTTATTACAAGTTGTTGATCGAGCACGTGAAGGAAGTCCTCGCGGACCCCAAGGCCGTGTACCCCGATTACAACGCGAAAGAGGGTCTTGAACTGGCTGGCTTTGCGTGGTTTCAGGGATTCAACGACCTCGTGGGACGCTACCCCAGGGTGGATCCGGACAAAGGCAAGAAGAGCGTCAAAGACTATTCCGAATACAGCCGTCTGCTCGCCTGTTTCATTCGCGATGTGCGCAAGGATCTCAACGCTCCCAAGCTGCCCTTCGTCATCGGCGTAATGGGTGTGGGAGGCGAAGCGAAGAATGAGGGCAACACCGCCGCCTTCCGTAAGGCCATGGCCGCCCCGGCGGAGACCGATGAGTTCAAAGGCAGCGTCGCCAACGTCTTCACCGGGAAATATTGGCCCACTGAGCTCGATTCCGTGGAGGCCAAGGTCAATGAGGTCAAGAGGGCCTTCCACAAGCGAGGCCAGCAGGTCAAAAAAATGGAAGGTGATGAGCGCAAGAAGGCACAAGACCAGCTGAGGGCTGAGATGGCAGCCGCCATGGACAAGGCCTTGACCGAGGAGGATAAGTGGTTGTTGAAAAACGGCAAGTCCAACGCTGGATTCCACTACTACGGCTCCGCCAAGTTCTTCGCCCGGACCGGCAAAGCCTTTGCTGAGGCGCTGGTGAAAATGGAGAAATAAGTCAGGCCCTCAAACAGGGGGTGGTAATCATGATCCCGGGTTGGCCGGGGTGCAGTTTGTCGTGAAAAGGGGTTCAGGAAGAGATAATGTGCACAAACATTTCAACTAGCTATACGCTGCTGAAATAATTTCTGGTTTGAAATGAGGCTTGGGAATAGGTGGTGGCTATTTTCAGAGCTTTGAACTGCGGAGCAATGAGCAAGATACGCTATTCTCAAATGAGAGGTGACGCACTAAGGTGCAAACACATGGCTCTCCATGACAGCGACCTTGACCCCCGCAACGAAAAAGCAAATCCCTAGCAGTCAGTGCTCCGACTTCTGTTGCAGTATGGGAAAGCTGAAAACTATTTGGCCGAGCACTACGCCAATCCGTATGGAGACGGGTCGTCGTGTGCGTTTGCCAATCCAAACCAACCCAACATCATAACACCATTACCATCATGAGTTACTCATCAGTCCAGTTCGCCAGCGGAGAATTTGTCCCCCTTGAAATGCACAAGGTGCGGGTCGTTCAAAAACTTAACCTGCTTCCCGTGGAGGAGCGACTCAAGTCGATCGAGGGCGCGGGTTGTAACACCTTCCTGCTGCAGAACAAAGATGTGTTCCTCGACATGCTCACGGACAGTGGCACGAACGCCATGAGCGACCAGCAGGTCGCGGCCATGTCGGTCGCGGACGATGCCTATGCCGGCTCGGCATCCTACGAGAGGCTCTACAATACGATCGTTGACATCCTCGGGACCGAGTATTTCCTGCCGGTCCATCAGGGAAGGGCGGCCGAGCACATCATCAGTCAGGCATTTGTGACGAAGGGCGGAGTGGTGCCGATGAACTTCCACTTCACGACCACCAAGGCGCACATTGAATACGCCGGCGGATCCATCGACGAGTTGTTTACCAATGAGGCACTCAAGATCAAGAGTGATCATCCCTTCAAGGGCAACATGGATATTGACAAGTTGAAGGCGAAGATCGCGGCGGTCGGCAGAGATAATGTGCCCTACGTGCGCATGGAGGCCGGGACCAACCTGATTGGCGGCCAGCCGTTCTCGATTGCTAACATGAGAGAAGTGCGCGAGGTCTGTGATGCGAACGACCTGCTCATCGTGCTCGATATCAGCCTGATCGCGGAAAACATCTTTTTCATCAAAACACGCGAAGAGGAGTTCAAGGATGCCGACATCAAGACCATCATTCGTACGATGTGCGACTTGGCCGATGTCATTTACTTCTCTGGCCGCAAGGTGAGTTGCACCCGTGGTGGCGGCATCGCAACCAAGAGTAAGGAGCACTATCTCCGGATGCGTGACATGGTGCCATTGTTCGAGGGATTCCTCACCTATGGTGGCATGTCGGTGCGTGAGATCGAGGCCATGGCCGTCGGGTTTCAGGAAACGCTGGACATGAATATGATCAGCCAGTCGCCGCAATTCATCAAATATCTGGTCGACGATCTTGATGCGGCCGGTGTCCCGGTGGTCACTCCGGCCGGGGGCTTGGGTGCCCACCTCGATGCGAAGCAGTTCCTGTCGCACGTGCCGCAGTTGGAATATTCGGCCGGTGCTCTCGCCACCGCCCTCTACATCATCTCCGGAATCCGCGGGATGGAACGCGGAACGATTTCGATGGACCGTGACGCCGACGGCAATGACGTTGCCTCCGAGGTGGAACTCCTCCGGCTTGCCATGCCTCGCCGGGTGTTCACGCTCTCCCAGGTCAAGTATGTGGCGGACCGGGTCAAGTGGCTCTACAAGAACCGCGATCTCGTTGGCGGGCTCGAGTTCTACGACGAGCCGAAAGTACTGCGTTTCTTCGTCGGGCGGCTCAGGCCGAACAGCGACTGGACCAAGAAGTTGGTGGCCAAGTTCCGCGAGGATTTCCCAGCGGGACTCTGAGCCGATCCTTGATAGCCATAAAAGACAAATGCCTGGGGTGTCAGCCAGACACATGGGTTACACTCGAATGAGCAATCATGCCTTGGAAAGAAGAGTCACCCATGGAACAGAGAGAAAGATTTGTGGTCCCAGGTTGCGAATCCCTTGCGCCTTAGCTCACCACCTGTTTCTCGAACCGGCCGGGCAAAAAATGACGATCAAGGCAGGAAAGAAGCTGGCTGAATAAACTCGATACATCTACCTTCGTGCTTATCGCTACCTGACCCCCATTCCATATGATCCTCATGAAATCCATCACCCGCACGGTTCGCAACGCCACGTTCTTTTTTGCCACCCTATGGCTCTGCGCCACCGGCTCGCTGCACGCTGCGGAGTTGTCCACGGCGTTTCCGAAGGAACCGCCGCCGCTCGAATTGGCACCCCGACTCGGGCGTCCGTTTGGCGACCATGCGGTCTTCCAACAGAACATGCCCGTCCCCGTCTGGGGCTGGACGCTCGCGGGTGCGGACGTCGTGGTGACCTTTGATCGGCAGAAGCATTCCGCCACGGCCGGGGCGGACGGCCGCTGGGAAGTGCGCTTGGATCCCATGCCCGCGGACCGACTGAAGTCGGTGAATGACGCGCCTCCCGGGCGCACCCTCACCGTCGTCACCCGCGCCGGCGGCAAGGAGGAGACGAAGAGTTTTTCTAACATCCTCATCGGCGAAGTCTGGCTTTGCTCGGGGCAGTCGAACATGGCGGTGCGCTTCGGCAACACCGCCTATCCGAAGGATTCCAAGAAGGAAGCCGACTACCCGGCGCTGCGCTTTCTGGACGAGGAGTGGACCGTCAGCACGCCCCGGACCTGCGGCAAGTGCTACAGCGTGTCGTTTGTCTTCGGGCGCAAACTGCAGAGTGAGCTGCTGGTTCCCGTCGGCCTGATGAATGCCGCGGTGGCGGGCACCGGGATTGACGGCTGGCAGTATGTCGCGCCCGGCGAACCGCCGATCAAGACGAAGTACCAGAACTTCATCCCCAAAATCGAGCCGCTGGTCGGCCATGCGATGCGCGGCACGCTATGGTACCAGGGCGAGGCCAACGTCAAGGACGGGCAGGGCTACCTGCCGAAGATGAAGCGTCTGATCGAAGGATGGCGCGGCGTCTGGAAGCAGGGAGATTTTCCGTTCTACTTTGTCCAACTCGCCTCGATGGGTGAATCCCCCACCGACAAGCCGGAAGGCGGCGACGGACGGGCGGGTATCCGCAACGCCCAGTTCGAGGCCCTTGCAATCCCGAACACCGGCATGGCAGTCGCCATCGACATCGGCGGCCGCGGGGAGCACCCGAAAAACAAATACGACGTCGGCTTGCGGCTGGCGCGCTGGGCGCTGCACAAGGACTACGGTCGTAAGGACCTGGTGCCGAGTGGTCCGCTCTATCGCAGCCATCAGGTCGAGGGCCGCACCATCCGGGTCAAATTCGAATATGCGCAGCACGGCTTGATGCTGGCCAGGAAAGACGGCCCGGAGCCGGCGGTGCCGACACCGGACGCCGCGATCCCGTGGTTGTCGATCCAGGCCAAGGACGGCAGCTGGTATTGGGCGGAGGGCAAAATCGAAGGCTCGGACCTGATCGTCTCCTCCAAGGAGGTCGCCGAGCCGGTCGCGGTGCGCTACGCCTACACCCAGTTTCCGGTCGGCTGCAATTTATACAACCGGGACGGCCTGCCCGCCTCGCCGTTCACCACCTGCGGCTACTGAGCCGTCAGCGTGCCGGCTGGCCAGGTGGACGCGGGTGAAGCGCGGGTTTGTATTGCCACAGGGAAAGACGGCCATTCCGTCCTGCCCCCTTTTTTACAAAAGCTTGATCGTCTAGGGAGACGGCGCCCTCACCGCCCAGCGCAGTTTGGCGGAGCTTGCCCGCGGGTTGTCGTATTTCTCGCTGGAGGAGGCGCGGATGACGCTCTCGCTGATCGCGCTGTAAAGCCCATCTGCCAGCCCCGATTGGAAGGCTTTTTTCACGCGGCGATCCTCGCCACTGTGAAAGGTCAGGACCGCGACGCGTCCGCCCGGCCTCAGGCAGTCGGGCAGCCCGCGCAGCCAGCCGTCGAGGACTTGGAATTCATCGTTGACCGCAATTCGCAGCGCCTGAAAAACAAGACGCTGACTGAGTTTGATCCGATCTTCGTCGAAGTGTTTGGGCAGGGCCTGCGCGATGGCGCGAGCGAGTTCTCCCGTGGTCTCAAATTCCTGATTGGCCAGGGCGCTGGCCAGGAGTGCGGCGTTGGGCTCGTCCGCATTTTCACGCAATAGATTGGCGAGTTCCGGGGCGTCCAATTTTCTGATCAGGGCGCTGGCCGACACCCCCTTGTTAGGGTTCATTCGCATATCGAGCGGTCCTTGGTGTTTGAAGCTGAACCCGCGTGCCGGATTGTCGATCTGCATCGAAGAGACGCCAAG
>JARFRT010000453.1 GCA_029287105.1 Akkermansiaceae bacterium
GCACTGATGTGTTCTTTTGTTCCACTGGTACTCCGGTTTACGGCACTGCAACCCACTCGGGCACTTCTCTACACATTGTTTGCATCGATCACAATCACAGTCGCGCTTCGGATTGGCACCCAGGTGGTCTTCAAAAACAAATCAGCCAAGATCTACCGGCAACTCGCAGCCACGACAGCCTGTATCCTCGCATTGAGCTCATTACTTGTCGGTTGTGCCATTTTGAAAAGCGGTTGGGATCAGGATGACGCACACCATACCCAAATACGAGTGGTTCCAGAAAAGAAGGAAAATCAAACATCCTCCACCACGGCTGTACCGGCCTCTGCCGATGCGAAAAGCGACATTTTCGTAACTAACTAGCGCATCTTGTGCCCGTCGTCTCGAGATCTTCTCATCAGAAGACCGCCTAATCCCAACGCCAGCATACTCACGCTGGAGGGTTCTGGTATAACTAAGTAGGCCAGATTTTTGACCTCGTTTTTCATCCCTTCTCCATCAGCTTTCACTGCAAATAAAAGCAGAAATATCAAGATCAGTGGAGCAAAGAAATACACCAGTGGTATCTTGCGTGACTTCACTTTCTCCTCATCTCGCAACTGCGACCCAGGCCCGTCGACTAACCGGACCATCAATGCTTGTTGCAGTGCTACATGGCTGAAATACTGCCTCAGCATACCATCATTTTCCAGGAACAACTCCCTCATTTTATCAACTAGCTCGCCTGCCCCCGCAGGTTTTGCCACAAATCTCAGTAAGGCCGAATTAACTGCAGGTGTGATTTCAGGACCGACCTTGTGCCCCCCATCCCATGCCGTTGAAACAAGCAGGGCTAGCTTCAGGCTTTCTACTTTTGAATTAAACCGGTCACGGCTCAACTTATGCTTACTCATGTAGTTATCCTGCAGTCGATGGTGCTGGCAACTCGTTGAAAGGATCTCTTTTTCTTTACCCGAAAGGGCAAAAAAAGCCTTGTCGAAGGCTCTCATACGATGAGCGGTAGCTGGCAAAAAACTGGCGGCAGGTTCCCTGACATGACGAGCAAAATGAGCCACTTCATCGCAAGAGTCCTGAGCAACTACTTGATCGGCAATTTGCGCGTAACTCCAATGACAAAAATCCGGCCATTCGGACGGTCGATACTCTTTTCTCCTTTCCCATATAGCCTCCATCGCCTTAAGGATCACAGCATCCCTTTCCTGATCGCCGGCATAAAGCATCATAGCATACGCCACGATATTTGGCTGATGCACTTCGATCAACCTATTGAAATCCCTGCTGGAAACCCGATGTGATTTATGACTCATTATTGCATGTCGACTCCAGTATCAGATTCTCAGACACTGCTTTTTCTCATTGATCACCGGCATCTCGGCGCGGGTGACAAACACCGTCTGGCGATGGATTGAAATGAGTAACCCCACGGCAAAGAGGGTGAACAGCATGTTGGTGCCACCGTAGCTGATAAACGGCAAGGGCAGGCCCGTGTTAGGAAGCACCGCGGTGCAAACACCAATATTCATCATCGCGGGGATCACGATGATACTGGTGATCCCGACCGCCAGCAACTTGCCAAAAATGTCCCTGGCATGCATGGCAATCGCAATGCCATACACCACAATCACCACAAAACAGAACACGCTGCCCAGCGTGAACCAAAGCCCGAGGTCCTCGCCAATCGCAGGGAAAATAAAGTCCCTGTGCGCCTCCGGGAGGTAGCCGTGCTTCTCCACGCCATTGCCCAAACCCGTGCCATTGACGCCACCATTGGCGAAGGCAAAGAGACCGTGAAGCTGCTGGTAGCCATCGCCGAGCCGGTACTTGTCCGACTCGAGATCGAACAAGGCATAAATCCTGCCCATCCGCTCTTCATTCGCCCTGACAACAACCGTCATGCCCGTGATCGCCACGGCCGCGGCCCCTCCGAGGTAGGGCAGGCGGGCACCGGCCACAAACATCACCAACACCCCCGCAGCCCCAAGTGCGACGGCAGTGCCCATGTCTTTTTCAAAGAAAATCAAAACCACCGGAATCCCCAGGAGCGCGGCCGGCCAAATGAAGCCTTTGAACAACTTTTTGTTTTCCGTTTGAAAATGGGCGTACCAGGCCGCCAGCGCCATGATCACAAAGATCTTGGCGATCTCCGAGGGTTGAAACTGAGGCACGCCGGGAACCTTAACCCAGCGTGCTTCCCCCTTGATACTCTGGCCGACACCCGGCAAATAGCACAGGCCCAACAACACGCAGGAGCCGACAAGCAACGGAATCCAGAAAGGTTGCAACTTGCGATAGTCGACCATGGAAATCAGCACCGCGCCCATGAGGCCGAGGCCAATCCACTTGGCCTGCTTCCAGACCAGCGCGTAACCGTCGACCTCATCATCCCAGACGCTCGTGCTGGTAAGCATCACAAGGCCGAGCGTCACCAAAGCGGTGACAGCCAGGCACAGGAATACAGCATTTTTACGTCCCATGTGTGGTGGTGGGTGGTGTCGTTATCACGGGAAGGATGATCGCGCGCGCGCGCGGGGTTATTTGCTGGGAATCTTGATCTCGCGACCCGCGTAGAGCTTGTTCGGATCTTTGATTCCGTTCAGCTCGAGAATTTTGTCGCGCGACACCTTGTAACGGCTGGAAATACGCCAGAGCGTGTCACCACTCTTGATGGTGTATCGCTCACCGCTGTCGACCACGTCCGCGGAAGCGGCCGGGCGGCTTACCTTGGGTTTCACCACAATGGCCTTGGGCGCGTTGGAAACATCCGGCTCGGAGCCGCTTTCGACCGCACGGAAGGGTGCCGCCTCGGGCGTTGAGTCGGCATCCACAACGGCAACAGCAGGCTGCACCGGGCGGGGCAGCGGCGTATCAGTTACCAGCACGGGGCGTGAAGACAACTCGGCGGGCAAGTCGAGCACCACACCGGCGCGAAGTGGTCGGTTGCTGTTCAGGGCACGCAGCGACTGTTCATCGACGTGACGCACCTGGGCGATTCTCTGATAAGTGTCACCGGTAACGACGATGTAGCGTTCCGACGCAGGATCCTCGACCAGCGGTGCAGGTGCTGCGGGAGTGACGGCTGCCACAACTGGCTCGGGAGCCGTTACCTCAGGCTCGGAAGTGGCGGCGATGGCGACAGCGGATGTTTTGTCCGAACTGGCGGTCGATTCTCCGTCATTGCCAAAAAACGTGCTGTGGACGTAGATCGCCCCGATGGCAAGGATGTGCAGGACAAGGATAATGAGCAGGGCTCGTCCGATCCCGACGTTGGGTACGTCGGATTCCAGATCGATATGGGCGTCGGCTGTGGCCGTGGCTGCGTGCAGTCTGCGCTTGCGACCTGTTTTGGCATAAAGCACCCGGAAATTCGAATCGGATGGCTTGTTTCTTTTTGTTTGGATTGTTTTTTTCATAACGACTTATGTTTTGGTTTTTGGGGCTGTGGGTTGGGGTGATGCAGGAACATCAGGGCTTTGTTTTCGAGGGTTGGGGTTTACTTCAGTTGTTTGACGATGCTGCGGAAGCAATCGCCTCGTTCTTCATATCCGGAAAACATGTCAAAAGACGATGTCCCCGGAGAGAAAAGGATGGTGTCACCATGGCGGGCCATGGAGCTGGCAGAATGGACGGCTTCCTCCAGCGAGGTCGCCACTGCGGTCGGCACGGTGCCGGAAATAGGTTCAAAGACCACAGCAAGCTGAGGCGCAATTTCGCCGAAAACAACGATGCCCTTGGTCGTGTCTTTCAGCCGCGACAACAAGGTGCTGTAATCCAGCCCCTTTTGTTTGCCACCGGCAATGAGCACCACGGGGCGGCCCTGGGAGCGCAGCGCACTGTCAAGGGCGTGGAGGTTGGTTGCCTTGGAATCGTTGACGTATTCCACGCCGTCCAGGGTGCGGACGAGTTCACAGCGGTGCACCGGCGGGGCAAAGCCACGCAATGCCTCAGCGGCAGCATCGGCATGGACACCCAGTGCCGAGCAGGCTGCCACGGCCGCCATGGCATTTTCCGCATTATGCAGTCCACGCAAGCGGGTGACGGACAGGTCGACGGATTTTTCACCGCCACAACAGATCCAGCCTTCGTCCAGGGTGTAGTCGGCGGCGGCCTCAGTGGAGAACGTGCTGATGACGGCGTCCCGTGCACCGATATCCTCACCGGCACGGACAATGATATGGTCCTCTTCGGTCAGGTTTTCGAACACGCGCAGCTTCGCCTTTTTATAAGCTTCCAGCGTGGGGTAGCGGTCCATGTGGTCGGCGGAGAAATTCAACCAAATCACCACGTCGGGGTGAAACTCCTTGATGGTTTCCAGTTGGAAGGAACTCACCTCCAGGGCCGCGACCTCCGGCGGGGTGGCCATGAGGGGAAGCTCGCAAAAGGGGATCCCGTAGTTGCCGCAGGCCCGACAACTCACGCCGTTCCGGTCCAGGATACGTTCGACCATCTCGGTGGTGGTCGTCTTGCCATTGGTTCCCGTGATGGCGATGATCTGCCCCTCGTAGAAGCGGTAGGCCAGTTCGATCTCACCGATCATTTCACCGGCATTGCCGGCGTAGGCTTTGACGAAGTCACTGGTGCCATCGATGCCGGGCGAGACCACCAGCAGGTCACAGCGACTCGCCGCACCCGTGGCCACGGTCGCCTGCGCCACCGCCGTCACCGCTTCGGGCAAGCCGGTGACCGTTTCACGTGAATCATGCACCGACACATCGGCGCCCTCGCGCAGCGCAAGCGCGGCGGCAGCCCGGCCGCTGGAGCCGGCACCGAGGACGATGACATGTTTGTTGGTTAAATTCATGTTAGACAACTTTCAGAACTGCAATTCCGATCAGTCCGCTGAAAATGGAAACGATCCAGAACCGGACGATGACCTGGCTTTCATGCCATCCGCGAAGTTCGAAATGATGGTGGATGGGAGACATTGCAAAGATGCGTTTTCCGGTGAGTTTGAAGCTGGCAACCTGGAGGATGACGGAAAGTGCCTCCATCACGAACACCCACCCGACGATCACCAGAAGCAGTTCCTGTTTGGCGCATATGGCCGCCGTGGCCAAGGCGCCGCCAATGGCGAGCGATCCCGTGTCGCCCATGAAGACTTTGGCAGGATGGCAGTTGTGCCACAGGAATCCGAAACCGGCACCGACAAGAGCCATCAGGAAGACCGCCAACTCGGCAACGTGCGTGTTGTAAGGGATAAAAAGGTATTCCTTGGCCATGTAGGCTTGGCCCGCGAGGTAGGTTATCACCGCATAGGTCATGGCGACGGTGATCGTACACCCTGTTGCCAGCCCGTCCAATCCGTCGGTCAGATTCACCGCATTGGAGCAGCCCACCAC
>JARFRT010000488.1 GCA_029287105.1 Akkermansiaceae bacterium
GCGAAGAATCTCCTTGGCACGGCGGGTAAGGGGACTACATTCCATTCGCATTTAACGTAAATCCGAGCGCATCCGACGTTTTCAACTCTCCGAGAGAGCCTGTGACCGGACTCCTCGTTTCAGCCAGCCCGTCTTGCGTCCAATACATCGACATCCAGCCCCTCTTTCCCCCGCACCCCCCTTTCACTCCCCTCAAAAAGCAAATTCCTGGCACTCGTCCGAGCATCCCGAAAAACCACCCGAGCCAAACCGATGAAGAAGATCATTCCCCTGATGCTGATGCTGGCAACAGCCACCGCAGCCACCGCCAACGAAGACAGTGCCAGGCCACAGCCCAAGGACGCCGTCGCGAAGGATGCGCAAGCCTGGACGATGTTCGGCCGGGATTTGCAGAACACCAATCACTACCCATTTGAAACGGGCTCAGCCTACAAGCAGGTGTGGTCGGTGCGCGTCGGTTGCCCGGCGCCCGGCATGTCATCCACGACGGTGGACGGCCAGGCAATGTACAACACCTCGCCATGCAGCAACACCGGCGACGTCCACGCGGTCGGGCTCGACGGCAAAAAACTGTGGTCCCACGGAGTCGGCCAGGGCAAGCGCGGCATCATCTCAACACCCTGCATCCATGAGGGAACGCTCTATTGCGTCGACAACGGCTTCATCAAGGCATTCGACGCAAAAGACGGCACCCGGAAATGGCAGCAGGAAATCACCAGCGGACGCGTGTCGATCTCCTCGCCCATTGCTTACGAGGGCAAACTCCATCTGATTGGAACCAAAGGTGTGCAGGTCCTCGCTCTGGATCGCAGCAAAAGCGACGAGGACAAACTGATTCCCATCGAAGGCGGGCATGGCGCGACTACACCGGCCTTTCACAAGGGCACCATGATCATGCTGAGCGAGCGGCACGTGCATTCCTTCGACGCCGGGAGCCTGGAAGCCAACTGGAAGGTGGAACTGGGCATGGGGCTTAAGGAGCGACTGATCCATTCGCCCGTGATTGACGCCGAAAGAGGGAGGATCTTCGTGGTGTCCTCCATGCCCTACGAGCCCGTGGGCCAATTGCGCTGCCTCAACTTTGCGGACGGCAAAGAGCTCTGGCAGCAGAAGATCAATGGCGTGGGCATCACTCCCAGTGTCACCTTTGACGGCAAGCACGTGTATGTGGCGGCCATGGACGGATCCATCAGCGCGTTCGACGCCGCGGACGGCAAGCGGCAATGGGTGTGGAATCTGCCGGGAGAACCCAATGGAGCCGACGGCAAGAGGGATTACCGCCGCCAGCTGAGGGGCCTCATCTCCAGCAAGAACAAACTGGTCTTCTGCACCAGCAACCGCCTGTTCATCATCTCCAACGACAAGCCCGAGGGCATCGACACCGAAATTGGAATCGGTGGCTACGGCTCGCCGACCCCGGCCTTTTATGAGGGCGACCTGTACTTCCGTTACCGCACCAAGGAGAACGGAGCGCACAACTATCGCTTCACCGAAGTGAAGCAGGCCGCGGCCGAACTGGACGTGAAGATCATCAACAACAAGGCGCGCATCCGCAACCTGACCCAGTCAAAGATGAGCTTCTTCCAGCTCTGCTACGGCATCAACGTGAACGAAAAACAGAACTGCGTGCTTTGTGAATTCGAACTGCAACCCGGAGGCGAGACCGATTTGGACTTGGGCCGCTTTATGTCGATCGACGAAAAGGTCCACCACCTCCTGCTGTCCCTGGAATACGAGAAGCCCGATGGCAACGGCCAGTTCCACCACTACTACAGCATCAACTCCGGCGTGGCCGGCGAATGATCGTTGCCCTTCGAGCACTTGAATCAATCAATCCACCCATGCAGCACGTGATGAAACTCCCACTTGCCCGTCTCGCTTTGTTCGTGGCCGCCCTCCTGGCGGGAGTCGGCACCCTTGAGGCGCGGACTCCCGCCGGCGAGGGTTTTGCCATCAGTCTGAAAACCATCCCGGCCGAGGTTCAGGCCGGAAAGGAGTTCGAAATGATCTGGCGGATTTCCGCCGACAAGGCCGAGGTGCTCGAGGCCCATGTCGACTGCGCGGATGCCTTCGGCCCGGAGCACTCGTGGGGAAATGACGCTCCGGGAGTTTTCGAGGTGAGGGTGAAGCGCAAGGAGGCGCAGGCCGGCTTCAAGGAGTATGAGCTGTGGGCAAAACTCAAGCAGGGCGAGCGCACAAGATTTGTCGGCGAGTCCTTTCAGATCAATGTCGGCGAAGCCGGGGGCGACCGGGATCTGGCCGACTTCCTGGCCTGGATGAAGCGGGCCGGCTACTCGGAGGAGATCATCAGGATCCATGCTCATGACGGCACCAAGCCGAAGGTGCGCGCGGAGTGGAACCGCTACTTCGCGACGCGCAAAAAGGACATGGCCTACCGCGAGATGAAAACCATGCCCGTCCTGTTCATCGATCTGATCGCCGAAGACGGCGCGGCCATCAACAAACCCATGCAGGGACAGACCGAACTGCTCGAGCCCTACATGGCGCGCATCTACGGCAAGGACTTCAAGATTCACTACGAGCAGCAGGAAGTGTCCTACGAAAAGCTGTTCGGAAAACCCCTGCTGCAAAAGAACGCGAAGGGGCAGGAGTGGCTGAAATTTGATCCGGGTGCGCTCAACAAGTTTGCGCGCGACACCGCCAAACGCCTTACCAGGGAGCGCCGGCTTCCACCCAACGGGGTGATGATTCGCTGGGCCGTCAAAAAGTGGAAACAGGGCGACAAGGAGCTCTCCATTCAGGATCACACGGGAAGCGGGCCGGCCATTTCCGGCTATGACTTCAATGGCTACGGGCTGGGCATCTACGCCCACGAGTGGGGCCATGGACTTGGACTGGGCCACATGTTTGTCAACGGCCCGGGATCGTATTCGAGCCGCATCTGGGGCTTGGATTGCATCATGAACCACAGCTACGTCGCGTACGCCAACAAGGAGTCGGGCCGCCTGTTGTCGCCGCTGCTGCGCTACGTGCTCGAGCCCAAAAAGGGCTTCACCGACCAGAAAAGCTTTGCCGGGCAATACAACAAGGCCATGGCCGGCACGACCCTGCTGAAGAAGCGCCTCAAGGAGACCGAAACCGATGCAGCGGTGGCCTCGACCATGGTCTGGACCACTCCGTGGCAGCCGGAAATGAGCGCTTCGGTGGTATGTGAGGGACTTCAGAACCGCTCCTACAAACTGAGCAAGCTTGAGTTTCTGCCACAGCTCAAACCCGGGGCCTACACGCTGGTGGTGACCACCGCGGGCAAGGGCAATGCGCCGCGCGAACTGGCAATCCAACGCGAGGGCCGGGTCGTGGCCTCCACCCGGATCAACTGGATGAGCAAAGTCCCGCAAACGATCACCATCGACAAACACCTGTCCCTGGTGATCGGCAGCAATGGTGGTGCCGGCAATCTTTACGGCATTGGCAAGCTGCTGGGCGGGAGACCGCTGGTGGTGCCTGAGCCGTGAAGCAGGAAAGCCCCTGCCCTCTCATCTCCCACCCCTGCCCTCGGTCAATGTGTAACCCATGTGCCCGGTTCATGCCTACCTCCGGCAGAGCTACTCGGTCCTGGGAATCCAGGTGCACCTGCTGATTCTATTCTTCGGCAACTGCAAGCCGTAGAAATCCACAGATATCACCAGTGTTGAGGGTAGCGGTTCGGTAACCGTTGGCATCAGCGTCTGAAACGATTACCCCTGTATCAGTCCAGTCAATTAGATTCTAAAATGGGGTAAGGAAGATATTTGTAGCATAGCTGAATTTTCTGAGTTCAAGAGCATAGAGGGAAAAGTTTTAAGCGGAGAAGGGCCAGTCCGTGGATTCTGGATCAAATGAATGTTAGGAAGTCCAGACTGACTGCTGGGAATATGTTTTTTTACGAGGCTGCACCCCGTTGCCTTGTCAGGAGTCCGGGTTGGCGGTTCCGATTATTTTTTCAAGCTTT
>JARFRT010000582.1 GCA_029287105.1 Akkermansiaceae bacterium
GGAATGTACTGCTCGGCGAGAGCGGACCAACACACCGCTCCAGGCGCTGCTGCTGCTGAACGAAACGGAATATTTAAAAGCTGCCAGAAACCTTGCGGCCCATCAGGTACTCGTAAACTCAACCACAACCAACGAACAGAAAGTAAACGCCATTTACGAGACGATTACGACAAAAATACCCGACCCTCAAGAGCTCAAGGTTCTGCTCGGACTCTACCGCGAACTGGAAAAAATGTATCTGGAAACCCCGAAGCTGGCGGACGCAATGTGTGCCGGCATGACCCTGACAACCCAAGAATCCAAAGCCGCCCTGTCGGCCTGGACGATGGTGGCCAGCTCGGTTTATAACCTCGATAGAACCAAGACAAGGGAGTGAAAACATGAATATCTTTGAAGAACTCGATTTTTTACAGAATCGCCGTCAGTTTTTACGCAATGCCGGAATGGGTATCGGGGCATCCGCCTTTGCGTCCTTGATCCCACAGGCCAATGCCGCCATCAGAGGGCCCCATCACGCCCCGAAAGCCAAGCGGGTGATCTTTCTCTTCATGGCCGGAGCCCCCAGTCAGCTTGACCTCTACGACTACAAACCGGACTTGCATAAGCGCTTCAAACAACCCCTGCCGACATCCGTTTCCCAGGGTCAACGGGTCACGGCAATGACCAAGGGAAAGGCGCAGTTGATCGCACCATCCAAGTTTGCGTTTAACCGGCACGGTGCAAGTGGCATCTGGCTCACCGAGCTTATGCCGCATCTCGGCAAGATGGTCGATGACATGAGCTTCATCTACAGCATGCACACCAATGCCATCAACCATGACCCGGGAAAAACTTCTTTTTGCACCGGTTTTGAAATGCCGGGCAGGCCCAGTATGGGGGCATGGTTGAGTTACGGTCTGGGTTCGATGAATAAAGACCTGCCGGATTTTGTGGTGATGCCATCGGCTTTCTGGAGTGGGAAAGTCAACGTGCAGGCGCTCTACTCACGCCTCTGGGGCAGCGGCCCGCTTCCCTCAAAGCATCAGGGCGTTGCCCTTCAGCCCGCCGGGGACCCGGTTCTTTTTCTATCCAACCCGAATGGCGTAGACCCCGCCGTCAGACGCCGAATGCTCGATGCCGTGGGCCAACTGAATGAAAAGCATCACGCAGAATTGGGTGACCCGGAAATCCAGACCACCATCGCCCAACAGGAGTTGGCATTCAGAATGCAGACCTCCGTGCCCGAGTTAACCGATGTTTCCAATGAACCGAAACATATCACCGACTTATACGGCCCCGAGGTGCACATGCAGGGGTCATTTGCCAGGAACTGCCTGCTTGCCAGACGGATGGCTGAACGCGGTGTCCGCTTTATCCAGCTCTTCCACCGTGGCTGGGATCACCACGCTGACCTCCCAACCCACATCGCAGGCCAGTGCCGCGATGTCGACCAACCCGCGGCGGCACTACTTCAGGACCTGAAACAGCGCGGGCTGCTCGAAGATACTTTGGTCGTCTGCGCCGGCGAGTTTGGCCGGACAACCTACGGTCAGGGAACGCTCACCAAAGAGAAATACGGTCGGGACCACCATCCCCGCTGTTTTACCGCGTGGATGGCGGGCGGCGGTGTCAAGGGCGGCTCGACCTACGGCAAAACCGATGAATTCAGCTATAACATCGCCGAGAATCCAGTCAGCGTCGCCGACCTCCATGCCACCATGCTCCACCAACTGGGACTGGATCATCACAAACTGACCATGCCCTTCCAAGGGCTGGACTTGAAATTAACCGGCGTGGAAGCCTGTAAAGTCATCAAGGATATTCTGGCTTAGTGGGGAGGGCTCTCCAGTGGTCGAATTGCCGAAGGCCCAGGGAGGAGGGACACTCCTGTCCCTCGGCAACCCAAATGTATTAAACTCTAAGTTTTAAACTCCAAATACCAAGTAAGACAGGCTTCGTCTGGAAATACTTCCGTGTATTCCGTGGTTCTAAAATGAACTGGCAACCCACTTGTCACGCCGAAGCCTCTGGCGAAGGCGGAAGTTCTTCCCTTCCCATCTTTGCGCAGTTAAAAGCAAAGTGTCATCCATCGGGCATTATTTGCTAATTGGATGATAAAGAGACGATTTCCCCCGCGTATAATCGTGATCCGGCCGGAGAACCACCCCCATTCCCCACGATCAATCTGTCTCGTGGAACGGGGGGCGGCCGGAGTACTGCTCATATGCACCCCAACCAACACTTCATCCTCGGATACTTTCTGGTTCTGATCACCAGCGCGACAGCCACCGCAGGCGGGAGCACCGATGTGTTTAAAGTCCACCCCAAGATGGACATCCTGCTCGATCAATACTGCTTCTCCTGCCACGACGAAGACCGGCAGAAAGGGGACATCCGGCTCGACCAGCTTGAAAGCATGCCCCATCGCGCCCGGCTCGACCTGCTCAACAAGATGCAGGAGCAGCTGTTTTTCTCGGAAATGCCGCCGAAGAAGAAAAAATCCCAGCCGACCGATGCCGAGCGCAAGCAACTGGTCGATTGGGTCGCCGGCGAGCTCAAAAAACATGACGCCTCGAATCTGGAGGACAAAATGCGCTACCCCGACTACGGCAACTACGTCGATCACGACAAGCTTTTCAGCGGTGAGATCAAGGCGAAGGCCTACACGCCGTCGCGGCGGTGGCTTGTCAGCCCGCAGATATTTCACGGACGGGTGGCAGATGTCTTTAAGCTCACGGGAAGAGATCACGCGCGTAGCTTTTACGGCGTGACCAACCCGTTCATCCTTCCGGACCACTCCGGGGTCCGTTATTACGACCACAGCGCGCTTGATGGCGGGCACCTGCTGATGATGCTGACCAATGCGGAATGGATCTCAAACCAACAAATCAGAGCCGCCCGGGTCAAGAATGGCGAACTCCAGGCGAACGATTTCCCCAACCGGAATGACCGCTGGACACCGGGAAAAACTCCCGCGGCCTTTGAGGACATCATTTTGAAAAAATCAAAGCCGACGGAGCGGGAACTGACGGCCGCCATCCACGCTCAGTTTGACTGCGTGTTGCAGCGCCAGGCCAGCGACAGCGAATTGAAGCGGTACCTGCCATTGCTGGAATCAACCATCAAGCTCGGTGGTAATACCGAAGGGCTGCGCCAGATGCTGGTCAGCGTTCTTTTGGAATCCGAGTTCCTTTATCGTCAGGAATTGGGTGCCGGTCCGTCCGATGATTACGGAAGAAAAAAACTCTCCCCCCGTGAAGCCAGCTACGCGATTGCCTACGCCATTTCCGACCGCGGCCCCGATGCCACCTTGGTCAAGGCGGCACAAGAAGGAAGGCTGGCCACCCGGGCCGATTACCAACGTGAAGTCACCCGCTTGCTCAATGACCAGCAAACATTTTTTGCCGAGGGCACACCTTCCCTCAGTGGCAAGAATCTCAAATCCCACAAGGTCACACACCCCAAAATAAATCGGTTCTTCCGTGAGTTCTTCGGCTACGCGAACAGCATCAAGGTCTTTAAGGACGCACCACGAAGCGGCGGATTCTACAGTAACGCCGGAAGAGGTAGCACGGGCACGGCAGGACGGGTCACCAATGAAGCCGACAAGGTCGTGGACACCATCCTCAGACAAGACAAAAACGTGTTTGAACAACTGCTGACGACCGAGGATTACTTTGTCTATCACCCGCACAGCAATGAAGTCGGCACCACGCTCGTCGACGGCTGGCGCAAGGTCTACGAAGCGTTGAAGGATACCAACTGGCGCGAGGACCCGTATCGAGTTGCCCTGCAACATGAGGAACTCATTTGGAAATACCTTAAAATCAAGCCTTCCAAGGATGGGAAAGCAGGAAAACGCCACGACGCCAGCTTGGGCAGGCTCATGGAGTACTTCGAAAATACCTTTGGCAAGGGCAACACCCCCTTCACCGCGCTCCATTGGGCCCACGGCTTCAACTTCCGCTATGCGGAAATCTACAGCCTGCCCGCCGCGGCAGGCACGCGCGGCGGATATCGGGACAAGGACAACTGGGATTACCCCGTCGTGCAGCCCTTTAAAATAGCCAACCGCAAAGGTATCCTGACCCACCCGGCCTGGTTACTCGCCCATTCCCAGAACGCAGCCACCGACCCGGTTCGCCGCGGTAGGTGGATCCGTGAAAAACTGCTGGCCGGACGCGTGCCCGACGTGCCGATCACCGTCGACGCCCAAATCCCAGAAGACCCCCATAAAACCCTGCGCGAACGACTGGATTCGGTGACCACCAAACAGGAATGCTGGAAATGCCACCAACACATGAACCCGCTCGGCTTGCCCTTCGAGGCGTTTGACGACTTCGGGCGCTTCCGCACCCAGGAGGAACTTGAGCACCCCGATAACCTGCTCACCAAGGGGAATGGCAAAACCGCGGCAAGCACCTACCAAACCAAACCCGTCAACCCGCTCGGCCACCTCAGCGGCACCGGTGACACCCAGCTCGACGGCGATGTCAAAGATGTCTTCGACATGATCGACCGCCTGGCCCAATCCGACCGCGTCCGCCAATCGATTATCCGCCATGCGTTCCGCTACTTCATGGGGCGCAACGAAATGCTGTCCGATTCCCGGACGCTGATCGACGCCGAAAATGCCTACCTCAATAATGGCGGAAGCTTTCGAGCGGTGATCGTTTCCCTCCTTACCTCCGACTCCTTTATCTATCGAAAATAGCCCCCGCTTTTTCTTCCTAACCGAAGAGCAATCATTATGAAAACCAGAAGAGACTTTATCAAAAACGCCATGCTCAGCACCGGCGCCCTGGCGCTCGGCCCGAACCTGTTTGCCAATGCCCCCGCCGGCACGGCACCGAAGCGTTTTGTCTTCATCCACAAGGGCAACGGCCTGTTTCCCAATGCCATGGTGCCACCCACGTTCAGCAAGCAGGACATGGAAAAGGAAAAGAGAAAGGAGGCATTCGAAGTCGACCTCGGGCAACACGACCTTCCCGAGTGGATGAGCGCCCTCAACGAGCACAAGGAGAACATGACCATCCTCCAGGGGCTGTCCGGAAAAATGTGCACCACCGGCCACCACACCTGGCAGTCGTCGCTCGGCGTCTACAAGGCCAACGAGCGCCTCAGCTCGATCAAGTGGGCGACCGTTGATTTCGAGTTGGCGAAACTTTTTCCCTCGCCCTTCGAACACATCGAACTCGCCTGTTTCCCGAGCGGCGGCGGTAATTCGCGCGGAAACATCAACGGAATTGAAAAAGGTTTCTCAGCCCGCGGCCCGCAACAGCCGAACTACGCATTCGGCTCGCCGAAAGTCGCCCTGCAGGAACTCTTCAAATCAGTCGCCAACAGCAAGGACGCCCGCGTCAAGTACGAGCTGGAACGCAAAGTCCTCGAGTTCGCCGCCCAAAACGAAGGGGGGATGGCCAGCCACCTCGCCGGACTGGAGCAATCGAAAATCAAGAACTATGCCGAGTCCATCGAATCCATCCGCAAACGGAACAAAAAAATCGACGGCATGGCCGATGTCATCCGCAAGCACGTCCCGAAGCTGGATGGAAAATACCTCGCCGACGACCTCTCGACCGTTGACCGCCAGCGGGGTCACACCGAGGTTCTCCTCTCCACACTCATCTCCGGCATGACCAACGTGGTCACCTTCACCGTGGACGAACTCGGCACGCCCTACACCGGGCTGGCCGATATCGAAAAGGAAACCGTCAACCTGCACGATGTCGGGCACGGCAAATCCGTCGGTGCCTTCAAGGCCGTGGAGGTGCGGG
>JARFRT010000101.1 GCA_029287105.1 Akkermansiaceae bacterium
GCCCACAAGGCCATCTTCCGGCTCAACACCTGGTTCCGGTTCAGATCAAGGTATTACGGCCTGAGTCGCCCGGCTTCCGAAGCATGGAAAGTGGTCCACCACAAACTGCTCGGCGACGGCCCTTACACCTTCAACCTCGGCACCGGCTTTGTCGGCAACTGGAAACTCAAGCAGTGGTCGGGACGCACCGATCTGACCGAACAACCGGTTCCGAAGGAGCTCGACTACAACTTCTGGTTGGGGCCGGCTCCGCTGAAACCCTACCACCCGCACCGTGTGCACCTGTCCTTCCGCGGCTACTGGGACTACGATGGTGGCGGCCTCGGCGACATGGGACAGCACTACCTCGACCCCTGTCAGTTTGTGCTCGGCAAGGATGATGAAAGCCCGGTCCACATCGAGGTCGATACCCAGAAACAGCATCCCGACGCCGTACTTCCCTGGCGCCGCATTGAGATGACCTACGCCGATGGCACCAAGATCATCCTCGACGCCGAGAACAAACCGAAGGAGCCGATCATCTCCGGCCCCAAAGGCAAAATCTACCGCCACTTCCGCTCGGACGTCCCGGACCTGGACAAAAAGCTCAAGGAGCTGCCGGGACCGCCACCGGTAATCACCGACTTCCATCAGGCGGTGCGCGAGCGCAAACCTTTCGCGCTCAACGAGCACAATGGCTTCCGGTCAACGACCCTCATCAATCTCGGGAAAATCGCCCTCCGCCTCGGCAAACCGCTGCACTTCGACTCGAAAAAGCTCGAGTTCATCAATGACGCCGAGGCCAACAAGCTGGTGCACCAGCCAATGCGCGGCCCGTGGAAATTGTAATCCAACACTTACAACCGACCGACGCCGGCGTCACTCTCACCCGATTTCCCAATCCCTACTTCCCAATCAACCAAACATACGACCCATGATTAATATTCTCTGCGCCGGTGCCGGCAATATGGGGCGCTCGCATGCGCTCGCCTACCACAACATCCCTGAATTCAACATTGTAGGCATCTGCACACGCTCCGACGGCTCAGGTGAGAAGCTCAATGATGAACTCGGCTGTGAATACCCCTTGTTTCAGGACTACTACGAAGCGTTAAAACAAACCAAGCCGGATGCCGTGTCCATCTCGACCTACCCGGACACCCATGCCGCCTACGCGATTGCCGCCCTCGAAGCCGGCTGTGACGTGTTTGTCGAAAAACCCCTGGCGGAAACCGTTCAAGAAGCCGAAAAAATCGTGGCCACCGCCAAGGCACACAACCGCAAGCTTGTCATCGGATACATCCTGCGCCACCACCCGAGCTGGCAGAAATTCATCGAGATGTCCCACGACCTCGGCAAACCGCTGGTGATGCGTATGAACCTCAACCAGCAGTCGTCCGGCGATAGCTGGCAGACCCATAAAAACCTGATGAGCTCGATTTCTCCCATCGTCGACTGCGGCGTGCATTACGTCGATGTCATGTGCCAGATGACCCGGTCCAAGCCCGTCCGCGTCTCCGGCCTCGGTGCCCGACTATCCAATGAGCTGCCCGAGGGGAAAATCAACTACGGCCACCTGCAGGTCACCTTTGAGGACGGCTCGGTCGGCTGGTATGAAGCTGGTTGGGGACCCATGATGTCCGAGACCGCCTTCTTCGTCAAAGACGTCATCGGCCCGAACGGTTGCCTCACCATCGAGGCCAAGGAAGCCGCCGGTGAAGGGGCCTCCGCAGACGTCGACGCCCACACCAAAACCAACACGCTGCGCCGCCATTTTTCCGAACTCGATGAAAACAACCAGTTTGTTAAGAAAGACGTCTGGACCGAAACCGGCGACGAGCCCGACCACGACTCACTCTGCCGCCGCGAGCAGGACTTTTTCCTCAATGCCATCCAAAACGACTCCGACCTCAGCGACCACATGGACGACGCCATCAGCTCGATGAAAATCGTCGAGGCCGCGGATCAATCGTTCCGCACCGGGGAAATGGTTTACCTCTAGCGAGAAGCCCTCTAGCGGGACGCCCGGTCCGCGCAGGTGGCAGAGGGTGAGCCGCAACCACAGCCGGCGCCGTCCGGGCCGCCAGCGGCAGCGGCCGCCAGGCGTTGGGCGATTTTTTCCGCCGTCGGCGTGATGGAAAGCCCGCCCAGGGTGGTGCATCGCAACTCACGTGGACTCTGGTGGGCCACCTTGTTCATCGCCACCACCACTTCGTCGAACGGGATGAGGTGCTGGTAGCCGGACAGTGCCATGTTGGCACAGGAGAGCGCATTGCTGGCCGCCATGACGTTTTTGCCAAGGCAGGGGGCTTCCACCCGGTTAGCGATCGGGTCACAGACCAGGCCAAAACAGTTTTGCAGGGCCATGGATGCCGCGCCCAACTGATGCTCCGTGCTTCCGCCGGCGAGATGCACGATGGCAGCCGCCGCCATGGACGACCCGGAACCACACTCGGCCATACATCCGCCTTCCTCGGCGGCAAAGCTGGCGTCACGGGTGATAAACACGCCGATGAGACCTGCCACGAGGAGCGCGCGCGCCCGTTCATCCTCATCCACACCCAGGGCATCCGCAACGGCAAGCACCGCTCCGGGCATTGCGCCGCATGACCCTGCCGTCGGGGCCGCCACAATGATTCCCATCGACGACTTCATCTCCATCAGGGCGGAAACATAACGGATGATCCGGTTGTTGATATCCGCGGGAATAAGCCGGCCTTCGCTCTCGGCCTTGGTGAATCCAGGACTTTGTGCGGGAAGAATCCGGTCGGCATACTCGGTGCCCTTGAGCCCGTCACTCACTGCGTCAGCCATGATCCG
>JARFRT010000126.1 GCA_029287105.1 Akkermansiaceae bacterium
TGACACCTCGTCGGCAGCGTCAGATGTGTATAAGAGACAGGCACCGGGGCGAAAAAGCCGTTCTGCATCTTTGTCACGTCCCACGACGGCCATGCCCCCTTCACCACAGGTGACAGCTCTGCCTACGACGCCGCGAAACTAACCATTCCGCCCTACTGGCTGGACACGCCTGAGCTTCGGGGTGAACTGGTGAAGTACTATGCCGAGATCACCCACTTTGATGAACTGGTCGGGCAGATGCGCGCGGAGCTCGAATCGCGCGGCCTGTGGGACAACACCCTCTTCATCGTCTGCAGCGAACAAGGGACCCAGTTCCCCTTCGCCAAGTGGACCTGCTACGACAACGGACTGCGCACGGGCCTGGTGATGAACTGGGCCGGGGTGACGCGGCCTGGAGCCGTTTCCGGGGAGTTGCTGTCGATCGCAGACATCACCCCCACCCTGGTCGAGGTTGCGGGTGGAATCCTTCCTGCCGGCGCCTGTGACGGGCAGAGCTTTCTGAAGACGCTCCGGGGCGAGCAACAGACACTGCACGACTCTGTGTTTGGTGCCTTCACCAACTGCAAAATCATCGGCAATCGTGAGCGTATCTATCCGATTCGCGTGATTCGGGACAAATCCTTTTCCCTGATCCACAACCCGAACCATGAATCCCTCACGTCTAACGTGACCATTGACGGTGCCTTGTCGATGCTGCGCAACCCGGAACAGACAGGCCGTGGCGTAGCCGAGTCATGGGTGACGCTCTCCAGAAAAAATCCCGCAGCGAAACCGCTGGCCCGGAAACTCCATCACCGCCCCGAGTTTGAACTCTATCATCTCGATAAGGACCCTCATGAGCTCAACAACATCATCGACAACCCTGAATACCAAGCCGTCGCTGAAAAGCTGAAAAAGCAGCTGCGTGCAAAACTCGCGACCTTGGGTGACAGAGACCCGATCGCAACCGAGAAGGCACTGGTTCAGGGCAAACGAAAAAAGTAAATATGACGATTCCATTCTCATTCCCCCTCCCCGTTGCCGCCTGCGTCGTCGGCCTGGTTCTGGCTGGCACCGGTGCCGGCCAAGGCGCCGGGCCGAAGCCACCGAACATCGTCTTCATCCTCGCCGATGACCTCGGCATCATGGATGTGAACCAGTATGCGATTCGCCTGGGCGGGCGGAAAAAGGAGAGCTTGTTTTACGAGACGCCGCATATCGACCGCTTGGTGAACCAGGGCGTCGCTTTCTCGCAGGCCTACGCCAATCAGCTCTGCTCGCCCACGCGTGCCGCCATCATGACCGGGCGCATTGCTTCCAGGCTGGGTGTCACCACAGCGACTCCGCGCACCCCGACCTACTACAACCAGGGGTTGCCAGTACCTGCCGGGTTCAGCCCACATGACGCGTTCCGGCATCAGGATAGGATTCAGCGCACTCTCGCCTGGGGAAACGCGCATACCAATACCGCGATTTCACCCAAGCTGCCGACCTTGCCCAAAGTGCTTGCCGGACATGACAGCGCCTTCATTGGCAAGTGGCACCTCGGGGGGCACGGGGCGGAAGGACGGCAACCGCGCGACCACGGCTTCCGGGAACTCGCGTATTTTGATGCCGGCGGCTCGCCTTACTTCAAATGGCGCCCACTGTGGAATCAGAAAAAGCTGCCGTATCCGAAGATGCCACAAAAGCAATCCGAGATGGGCAAGGCCGGACCTGCAACCGGGAAACCTTACCTAACCGACGACCTGACCGTCCAAGCGGTGACCTACCTCAAGGAGCGTGCCAGGACCCCCGACCAACCCTTCTTCCTCTACTTCTGCCATTTTGCGGTGCACACGCCGCTGCAGGCCAAGGCGGCCGAGATCGCGAGATTCAGGAAGAAGCCGCAGCTTGGCAACGGCGGTCACGACAACGCGACCTATGCCGCGATGGTAAAAAGTCTGGACGACTCCGTGGGGGCCATCATGGCAACGCTACGGGAAACAGGCCTGGCGGACAATACCGTGGTGGTCTTCACCTCGGACAATGGCGGCGTGGAATACACCCATCCCGCGGCAACCGACAACGCGCCCTTCAAGGGCGGCAAAGCCTGTCTCTTCGAGGGCGGCGTCAGGGTGCCCCTGGTCTATTACCAGCCGGGCCGGTTTGACCAGTCGGCGTGGTGTGACGCGGTCGTCGACTGCACCGACTTCCTACCGACCCTCGCCGAACTGACACATAACCCGATCCCTGGCAACATCGATGGCAAAAGCACGGTGCCGGCGCTCAAGCACCCTGCGGCAAGTCAGCCCGACCGCACACTCTACTGGCATTACCCGTTCAATGTGATCGTCAAGCATCCGGACAACGGTTTGCCGCTGACACCCCATTCGGCGATCCGGGTGGGCAACGACAAGTTGATCTGGGACTGGCACGGGAAGCTGGAGCTCTACGACATGGCCAACGACCCGTTCGAGAAGAAGGATCTCGCACCAGGGAATCCAGAGCTAACGCAACGCCTGTTCAAGCAGCTCAAGGCGTGGCTCAAGGCGAACGTCGAGCCACGCTATTTTCCACGCCTGAATCGACACTACATGCCGAAGGAGGAAAAACGGGAGGCATTCAGGAACCTTTGGCATGACCGGAAGTGAGCCGACCTCGTCGTGACCGGCCGCTTCATACGATGAAGCCAAAATTTGTAACATTCACCCGCCCCGTCACGTTTAATTGATCATGGCCCGATCCCTATCAATGCCGTTTGCCAGCCTTCTTGCCGCGACCCTCGCCTGCGGCACACCACTGACCGCCGCGGAAAAGCCCAACGTGGTCATCATCTACGGCGACGATGTCGGCTACGGTGACGTCGGCGTCTATGGTTCCCAAAAAATCCCGACACCCCATATCGACCGTATCGCTTCGGAGGGATTGCGTTTCACCGACGCTCACTGCGCGGCCTCGACCTGCACCCCGTCGCGCTACTCCCTCCTGGCGGGAGAGTTTCCCTTTCGCAAAAAAGGCACCGGCATCGCCAATGGCCTGGCCAACATGATCATCGCGCCGGATCAATTCACGCTCGCCGACGTCTTCCACGACTCCGGCTACCAGACCGCCGTCATTGGCAAGTGGCACCTCGGCCTCGATGACGAAAAGCTCGATTGGAATGGCCACATCAAACCCGGGCCGGAAGCGCTTGGCTTTGACCATCACTTCATCATTCCCGCCACCAACGACCGCATCCCGACGGTCTACATGGAAAATGGCCGGGTGGTCAATCTCGACCCCGGAGACCCGATCACGGTCTCCCGTTCGAAAAGGATCCCCGCATCAGTCCCCGGCACGACCTACCCCGATGCCCGCCTCAACCCGGAAGCGGTCACGGCCTATGCGAGCGACATCTCCCACGCCAAAACCGTGATCAACGGCATCGGCCGCATCGGCTACATGAAGGGCGGCAAGCGCGCCCTGTTCAAAGACGAGGACATCGCCGACGACTTGGTCCGGGAAGCGAGCCGGTTCATTCGCCAACACAAAGACCGACCCTTCTTCCTGTTCTTTTCGGCCAGTGATATCCATGCCCCGCGCTGGCCGCACTCACGTTTCCGCGGCAAAAGCAAGCACGGCCTGCGCGGTGACGCCATGGTGTCGTTCGACTGGAGCGCCGGCACCCTGGTCGCCCTGATCGATGAACTCGGGCTCAAGGACAACACCATCGTCATCGTCACCAGCGACAACGGCCCGGTCTACATCGATGGCGGTTACCTCGACGGCTGCGAAACCATTCGTTCCAACGGCTCGGATCGCGGCCACGACGCCTCCGGCATCTATCGCGGTGGCAAGTACCTCGCCTACGAGGGTGGCACCCGCGTGCCCACCATCATCCGCTGGCCCCACAGGATCACCCCCGGAACGTCCGGCGCCCTGCTCACCCAAACCGACTTCCTCGCGTCCTTCGCCGCGCTCGTCAACCAAGCCATCCCCGACGGCCAGGCCCGCGACAGCCGCAACTATTTCAACACCCTGATCGGCAAGGACAGACAAGGTGCGGACATCATCATTGAACACAGCAGAAGACCCGCCATCCGCAAAAAACATTGGAAATACATCGCCAAACCCGCCGAGTTATACGATCTCTCCCAGGACCCGGGCGAACAAAACAACCTGGCGGAATCACACCCGGAAAAAACCAGCGAGATGAGCGTGCTGCTGGAGAAATACCTGAGGGAACCCGGGGGTCAGGGGTCAGGGGTCAGGGGTCGGGAGTCAGGAGTCGGGAGTCGGGGGTCGGGGGTCGGGAGTCGGGGGTCGGGAGTCGGGGGTCGGTAGGCGGTCTGTCTCTTATACACATCTCCGAGCCCACGAGACA
>JARFRT010000139.1 GCA_029287105.1 Akkermansiaceae bacterium
GTTCACCGCCCTGGGAAATGAGATCGTCCGCTACAACGAGGAGGTCGATCAGCTTGAAACCACCGAACTCGAACTCATGGAAAAGGCCGACGCCCTGCGCGCAGTCCACCAGAAAGCCGAGGCCGCTCTTGCGATCACCCAGAGTATGGTCGACGAAGAAATCGCCCAGCTCGACCAGCGGGCCGACGAGTGCCGAAAGCAGTACGACGAAGTCAAATCCGAACGCGACTCGCTCGCCTCGGGGATTGATGAAGACCTGCTCTCGCTCTACAACCGGCTGATGAGTTCCAAGGGCGGCGATGCCATCGTCTCTGCCGCCGGCAGCCAGTGCCACGGCTGCCACACGAAGCTCGTCCCCGCCACGATGATCAAAATAAAGTCAGAAAAAGAAGTCACCCAGTGCGAAAACTGCGGTCGACTCCTCCACAACTAAGACCTCCCGACACCCGACACCCGACACCCGACTTCCCGACTTCCCGACTTCCCGACTTTTAAAAAAATGACACCCGACAGCATCACCGAACTTTTAAAACAAGTCCCCTACCCTGGTTTTTCACGTGACATTGTCTCCTTCGGCCTGGTGAAGAATGTCGAGGTGGATGATGGCGTGGTGACGGTCAACATCAGCATTCAGACCAACGACCCCACGGTTCCCGAGCAGATTTTCAACAACTGCCATGCCGTCCTCGACCCCTTGCCGGAGGTCAAACACGCCAAGATCGAGCTTGATGTCCAGGCTCCTGCCGCCCAGGCGGGGGCGCCCGGAGGACCTGCGGAAAAAAACACCATCCCCGGCGTCAAACACATCATCGCGGTCGCCTCGGGCAAAGGCGGGGTTGGCAAATCCACCGTTTCCTCGAACCTCGCCGTGGCACTCGCCGCCGCCGGGCACAAGGTCGGGCTCTGCGACTGCGACCTCTATGGTCCGTCGATCTCGCACATGTTCGGCAGCAAGGAGCGGCCGTTGGCCACCGAGGACAATGAGATCATACCGATCCCGGCGCACGGGGTGAAACTGATGTCCATGGGATTTTTGCTTGAGGAAGCATCGCCCGTGATTGTCCGGGGGCCGTTGGCGACCCGCTACACCCAGCAGTTTCTTCAAAACGTCGCCTGGGGTGAACTCGATTACCTGATTCTCGACCTCCCGCCCGGCACTGGCGATATCCAGTTGACCATCGTGCAGACGATCACGCTGACCGGGTCGATCATCGTTACCACGCCGCAGGAAGTCGCCCTGATCGATGCCCGCAAGGCAATCTCGATGTTTGACAAGGTCAACGTCCCCATCCTCGGCCTGGTCGAGAACATGGCATGGTTCGAGTGTGACCACGGCACCCGTTACCCGATCTTCGGTGAGGGCGGCGGTGCCAAGGAAGCGGAGAAACTCAAGATCCCGCTGCTTGGACAGATCCCGATCAACATCCCGACGCGCCAGCAAGGTGACGCCGGTACACCCGTCGCGCTCACCGACCCGTCGACAAATCCGGCGAGCGCCGCATTCGCCGGCCTGGCCGCGGCTGTTGCCGAAACCCACCAGCCCGCCTAGGAATTTTTCAGAATCATGAAACTAGGATTCGGCCTCTACCGGCACATGCTCAACGCCGAGCATTATCGGTTCGCCCGTCAGTGTGGCGCGACTCATGTGGTGGTGCATCTGGTGGATTATTTCAACCAGGGTGACCAGCAGGGTGAAAACACGCAACCCATCGGCGGCCTCGACGGCTGGGGCTATGCCGGGGCAACGCCTGACGAGGCGTGGTCGCTCGACAGCCTGCTCGCGCTGAAAGCCGAGATCAACGGCCACGGGCTTGAACTCGAGGCCATCGAAAACTTTGACCCGGCCCACTGGCATGACATCCTGTTGGACGGCCCCAAAAAACGGGAACAGATCGAACACCTCAAGCAAATCATCCGCAACGTCGGCGCTGCGGGTATTCCCGTGTTCGGGTATAACTTCAGCATCGCCGGCGTCTGTGGTCGGTGCGTGCGTCATGACGCCCGGGGAGACGCGGAAACCGTCGGGATGGAAGGCCCGTGCCAGGAAACAACCGCTGCCATCAAAAAGGGTATGGTCTGGAACATGGTTTATGACCGCCATGCCGAGGAGGGAGTGCTCCCGGAAATCACCCATGAGGAAATCTGGCAACGACTCGAGTTCTTTTTGCAAGAGCTTGTCCCGGTGGCTGAAGCCGCCGGGGTCCGACTGGCCGCGCATCCGGACGATCCGCCACTGCCGACCATGCGCAAACAACCCCGCCTGGTCTATCAGCCGGATATGTACCAGCGCCTGCTGGACCTGGCACCCAGCCCGAACAACGGCCTGGAGTTCTGTCTTGGCACCCTGGCGGAAATGACCGAGGGTGACATCTACGACGCCTGCGATCGTTACACCCGGCAAGGCAACGTCGCCTACATCCATTTCCGCAATGTCTCGGGCAAGGTCCCCCACTATCAGGAAACCTTTATCGACGAAGGCGACATCGACATGTTCAAAATCATGGCCATCCTCAAGAAAAACAATTTCGAGGGTGTCCTGATCCCTGACCACACGCCCCAAATGAGTTGCGCAGCGCCTTGGCACGCAGGTATGGCGTATTGCATGGGCTACATGAAAGCCTGCCTGTCCACACTTCAACCCACCCGGAAATCCAGCCAATGAACTTTTCCACCGACCAAGAAAAACTCGACACCATCAACAAGGAGCTCTTCTCCTGCGTCATCGGTGATGTCATGGACACCATGGGCCACACCCACCAGTACCTGCCTCCGACCATCCGGCCGCTGCGTGAGGATATGAAAATTGTCGGCCGCGCCAAGACGGTGCTGGAAGCCGATTGCCATGGTCATCGTGTCCATCACGAGGATCGCGCCGCCGCCTTTGGGGTGATGTTTGACGCCCTCGACAGCATCAAGGCAAACGAAGTCTATCTCTGCACGGGATCCTCGCCGAACTATGCGTGCTGGGGTGAACTGATGAGCACGGCCGCCATGCAACGCGGCGCCGTGGGTGCCGTCGTCGAAGGATATTCCCGTGACACGCACGGGATTTACGATCTCAACTTCCCCACCTTTTCGATCGGCTGTTACGGCCAGGACCAGGGGATGCGTGGCCGGGTGATCGATTACGACTGCCCGATTGAATTTACCAATGGTGTGTTAGTCGGCCCCGGAGACATTGTCTATGGCGACATCGATGGTGTGGTCATCATCCCCAAGGCCATCGAGGACGATGTCATTGACGCCGCGCTGGAGAAAGTGCGCGGGGAAAGCATGGTCCGTAAAATGATCCAACAAGGCATGCCGACCCGCGAGGTTTGGGATACTTACGGGATTATGTGAAAACTCAACCCAAGGGGTGTACACTCTAAGTTTTAAACTCCAAATACCAAGGGGAAGAAACCCCAAATACCACACTCCAAAGACCAAATAAGAAAGACTAGCTACTTCCTGTCTCTTATACACATCTCCGAGCACACGAGACTCGTGCATACATCTCGTATGCCGTATGCTGCT
>JARFRT010000160.1 GCA_029287105.1 Akkermansiaceae bacterium
CCCAGGTTGTTGGTGAGGCGTCTGTGGTTTGCACTTGTTGTGGGTCGCTTTTCCCCGGCCCGAAGCCTGAGTTTGCCCGTGTCCGAGCTTGAGGGGTTGCGCGGTGCGGCCTACCGGCAGCGGGTCAGCCTGCTGGAACGAAACGGGGGTGAGGGGGCCACCATGGCCACCTTGGTCGGATTGTTACTCGAGCTCGCAGTGGGCGGGAGCATGGTGCTGCTTGTTTTCATGATGGTGCCGGCGGATGTCAGCAGCAGGTGGGGTCAGGGGATTGCGGAATTTTTTCAATACAACGACGTGGCGGAGCTTGATGCGCGGTTTTATTGGCTGGTGGCGGTCGTGCGCTTGTTGTCCTTCACGTTGATGGAGCCGTTTTACGTGAGTGCCGGTTTTGCGCTGTATATCAACAGCCGGACCCTGACCGAGGGGTGGGATATCGAGTTGGCATTCAAACGCATGGGCGCCCGGTTGGAGCGGCTCCGCCTGGGCAAGGGCGCGGGTGAGAAAATGATGCTGCTGGCGATGACCACGGTGTGTCTGGGTTTTTTTGTGCCTGCTGAATGCTCTGCGGCGGATGGGGCGGCGGCAGGCGAGTTGGCGAACGTCAGCCAGGGGCAAAGGCAGGTGCAGGAGGTGTTGGCGGATGACGACTTTGAAATCCACCACCGCATTGTGGATGTGCCGGTGGAGCGGTCCGGGCGTTCATCAAACAGTTGGCTCGACGACTTGTTTTCCGGATCATCCATGCCTGGGTTCATGGGCATGATCGGCTCCCTCGTTTTCTACCTTATCCTCGCGGGGGTGATCGCAGGGCTGGTTTACCTGATTTACCGCAACCGGCACGTCTTTGTTTCCGGCGGACGTGGCATGCCGGTGCTCGGCGGCCCGAAAACCCGCGAGGTCATGGGGATGAATGTCAGCCCTGAATCGCTGCCGACGGATGTCGTTTCCGCAGCGCGCGACGCCTGGCGCGCCGGCGACTACCAGCATTCTTTGAGTTTGCTTTACCGCGGATCAATCGCCTCGTTGATCCACCGTTCACATTTGCCGATTGAGGAAGGCGACACGGAGGGCGACTGCTTGCGTCGCGTCGAGGCCCTGGGTCCTGCGCGTTGCCAGCCGTATTTTTCAAAGCTGACGCGAGAATGGATTAATGTGGCCTACGGGAAACTGCAGCCGGACGACAGCACGATGCAGGCTTTATTTGAGGGCTGGCCGTTTGACGGCCGCTCCCTGGAAAGGAGTGAACAATGAAGGTTGGACTACGCCGGTTGCTGAGTGCTGTAATGCTCTGCGCCCTGCTCTCGTCCTGTGGTGAGACAGAAAAGAAAAGGCGGACGGTCGGTTACAAGGGGGAAGCCCGTTCAAACCCGTTTTTGGCGGCCCAGCGGCTATTGCAAAAACAGCGCTATGATGCTGTTGCGCAACATGGCATGGGGAAGTTGGAAGACGACACCGCGGCTATTTTTCTGCCGCCGGCCACGGTGAATACCGTCGGGCGTGCGAAACGGCTGATGGAGTGGGTTGATGACGGTGGGCATCTTGTCATTATGCTCGAGGGCGGGGAGAGTCGTGGGAATGACTTTCGGAAGGAAGTGCCGGCGCGGTCGTTGTCCGGGAAGGATTCCCCGGGCCTGGAATATTGCCTGGAGGAACTGGAGGTGAAGGTGGTCGAGTGGAAGAACCAAGGCGACAAGGCACTTGTGAATGGGATGAGTGCTGACGATTGGGAGGCGATGGACGAGAAGGACCGAGTTTTGTTGGGATCGGAGGAGACGGAGTTTTCGATGGGCGGGAAAAGGATGACGATCCATCACTGGGCGGAAAAAGCCCTTGAATACAAGCTGGTCTATGAGGGGGATTATGGCAGCGGCAAAAAGGGCGATGACAAGCATCGCTTCCTGAGCCTGCGGCATGGAGAGGGACGGGTGACGATCCTGGCTGATGCAAGGCCACTTCGGAATCGCTATATTGGCTACGGAGGTCACGCGCAACTGCTTGCTGAATTGGTTGACCACTCGCGTCGGGGGGTGATTGTCTTTTCCCGTGGTGAGGGTGACGGGTTTTTTAGTCTGGTGTGGAGGTATTTTTGGATGGCGGTGCTGGGCTTGCTGGTGACGGTTGTTTTCTGGCTCTGGAAAAACCTACCGCGCTTCGGCCCCGAACAAGACCTTGCTGACGGTGGCATGCGCGAGTTTTCCGGCCAGGTGCGGGGGATCGGCCGATTTCTCTGGCGCCACAAGCGTGATGATTCAATGTTGGCGGCCATGCGACGCACCATCAGCCGTCGGCTTTCGCTGACTCAGGACGGAAACCACGAGGGGATATTTGATCAACTCGCCGCGAGTACAGCGCTGCCGGTGGAAGCCATCATTGAAGCCATGACCCGTGAACAGATCCGCGAACCCGGGGTGATGGTTCGTATTGTTAGAAATCTTCAACTCATACTCAAACACATCAACTAATAAAAAACCATGAACGAACATCAAGAACCAATGGACCCGTCGGGCATCGAGGAAAGTGCTGCCCCTACGCAGCCGTCAGGTGGAGGCGCGGCCGCTCTTTGCCAACAAATCTATGTTGAACTACGCAAGGTGTTTTTCGGGCAGGATCACGTTGTCAGCCAGGTCCTCGCGGCCCTGCTCTCAGGCGGGCATGTCCTGCTGGAGGGAAAACCGGGGCTCGGCAAAACGCATCTGGTGCTCGCATTGGCCAATACCTTTGGCGGGCAGTTTGGCCGTATCCAGTTCACTCCCGATCTGATGCCCTCGGACGTGACGGGATTCACCCTGTTTGATATGAAAAGCCAGACCTTCCAGATGCGGCGCGGCCCCGTTTTCACCAATCTCTTGCTGGCGGATGAGATCAACCGGGCACCTGCCAAAACCCAGGCGGCATTGTTGGAGGTCATGCAGGAACAGCAGGTGACCATCGATGGTGAAAGCATCAAGCTTGAGTTGCCCTTCATGACACTGGCGACCCAGAACCCGATTGAGCAGGAGGGTACCTACCCGCTCCCCGAAGCCCAGCTCGACCGATTCCTGATGAAGGTGGTCATCGATTACCCGGACCAGGTGAGTGAGGAGCAGGTGGTCGGGCAGGTGACATCGCGGGCGGCGGCCAAAGGTCTCGATGCCCGTGACGTTTCCCGGATCTGCGTGCAGCAGGACATCATCAGTGCCCAGCAGGAGTGTGCGGAAATCCGGGCGGTCCCCGAGGTAGTGCGTTATGCGGTGAACATCTGCCGGGCGACACGTGATGCCCAGGGGATCAGTCTGGGAGCAGGCACGCGCGGCGCGATCAGCTTGATCCAGGTGGGTAAGGCGTATGCGCTGATGAACGGGCGAGACTTTGTCACCCCGGACGACCTGAAGTCCGCGACCCTGCCGGTGCTGCGTCACCGGGTGCAACTTGCTCCCGAGTTGGCCATCAGCGGGCAGAAAGTGGACGATGCGATCGAGCGCATCGTCAATGCCGTGGAGGCCCCGCGAGTTTGACCGCAGATGACTGACCGCAGATGACAAACCCACCCCTCTAAGTCACATTGCAACCGACAAGTAGAGTTATCTATGGAACCGCAAGCTGGGCTGTGCTCGGATTCGGTGCCGGACTGATTCCAGCGATGGAGCCGTACTGGCTCTGGGGTGGTTGTGTGGCCGCGTTGTTTTTGTTGGTCGATCTGACTGCGGCCCTCTTCCAAAAGCCACCTGAAATCCAGCGTGACCTGCCGGGAAGATTTGCCATGGGGATTGAGCAAATGGTTGCCATCACGCTGCGCAACAGGGCGTCCATGAAGTTGCAGGTCGTCTGTTACGACGGTATTCCGGGTGACGCCGAGAGTCCGGAAATGCCATGGCGCGGGCGGCTCCCGGTCAAGGGTTTCACCACGGTCAATTATCCGGTCACGATTTCAGAACGGGGCATGAAGGAGTTTGCTCCGGCCCATGTGCGGATTTATTCGCCACTCGGGTTATGGTCCCGCAAATGCCGCGGGGGTGAAACCCAGACAACGCGGGTCTATCCCAACTACGAGCCGGTGCTGCGCTATGCCCTGTTAGCCATGGATAACAGGGCGGATCAGATGGGGATTGTGAAAAAAAACCGCAAGGGGATGAGTCGCGAGTTCCACCAGTTGCGCGACTACCAGCTGGGCGACATGCTCTCCCAGGTCGATTGGAAGGCGACGTCAAAACGGCTGTCGCTGGTGAGCCGGGAGTACCAGGAACAACGCGACCAGACGGTGATTCTGGCGGTCGACTGCGGACGGCGCATGCGCGCGCTCGACGGCGGCGTGCCCCAGTTTGACCACTGCCTCAATGCCATGCTTTTGCTGGCCTACACCGCGCTCAGGCAGGGCGATCACGTCGGGATTTTGGGTGTCGGCGGATCGGACCGATGGCTCGCGCCAGTCAAGGGCGTGCAGTCGATGACGACGATCCTCAACCATCTATACGACTATGAAACCACGCCGGCGCCGAGTGATTTTAGCGAGGCCGCCGAGCGGCTGATGACCCGTCAGCAGCGTCGGGCGCTGGTGGTGCTGCTCAGCAATGTGCGGGGCGAAGACGGGCACCAGCTGGTGGAGCCATTGCGCATGATCCGCCGCCGCCATGTGACGATCCTTGCCAGCCTGCGTGAGGAGTCGGTGGTGAGGCGGATGGAAAAGCCGGCGGCATCGCTTGACGATGCGCTCGAGGTCGGGGCCACCGCCATTTATCTCGAAGAGCGGGAGCGTATGCTTGGCGAGTTGCGGGCGCATGGCGTGTTCACGGTCGATACCATGGCGAAGCAGTTGCCTGTGGCCCTCGCCAACGCTTATCTGGGCGCGCGCGAGATGGTGTAGAAGAATGCAGATACTGGGTTGATGTTTCATCGAACTCAGCCAGAATGGCCGGGCTGATGAATACCTTTTACAATGCCTTTGACACCGAGCGGCTTTCCGGATGGGAAGCGGCGGATGATTTTCGCACCCCGTTCCAGGTTGATCGCGACCGGGTGCTGCACACGCCGGCGTTTCGCCGCTTACAGAGCAAGACGCAGGTGTTTTGGAGTGGTGAGTATGATTTTTACCGGACACGCCTCACGCATTCGTTGGAAGTGGCGCAGATTGGGAGGTCGATCTGCCACTGGCTCAAGCAGAGCTCGGATTGCCTGCGCGACGATTATTTTATCGACCCCGAACTGGTCGAGGTTGTCTGCCTGTCCCATGACCTTGGCCACCCGCCCTTTGGCCATGCGGGCGAGCGGAGTTTGAATTTTTTGATGAAGGATTACGGCGGGTTCGAGGGCAATGCGCAAACGCTCCGACTGCTGACCGAGCGTATTTTTTCGGTCAAACGCACCGGGATGGACCCGACCCGTGCCTTTCTCGACGGCATTCTGAAATATAAAACGCTCTGGAGTGAACTGCGCACCGGGGCGGAGGCGCCGGAGAATCATTTTATCTACGACCAGCAGACAAACTACCTCGACTGGGCGATGGGCGGGGTGGACTTTCCGATCGAGCTGACCCCTGGAAAACCGCGGGACAGTTTTAAATCCGTCGAGTGTCAGGTGATGGACTGGGCGGATGACACCGCCTACTCGCTCAACGACCTTGCCGACAGTGTGAGGGCGGGATTTCTCTCGATTGGCAACATCGAGTGTTGGGCAGAAAAGACCGGGGAGTCGCTGGACGAGGGGGCACCTCTCGGGGATCTGGTCAGGGCGATCCGAGGCAACCGCGTGGAGCCGTTTGCCGGCAAACGTATCGGCAAGTATATCCAGGCCGCGAGCTTGCGCGAGGAGACCAACTCAATGAGCGCACAGAGCAATCGTTACCGCTATGTGGTCGATGTCGACGAGGAAACCGTGCGTGAATCCGAGCTCTTCAAGCGCCTCGCCTTCGAGGTTGTCTTTCTTTCGCCCGAACTGAAGCAGCTTGAACACAAGGGGAACTACATGCTGGAGCGGCTCTGGGGGGTGCTGAAAACGCGTTATATCGACGCGGGCACCATTGCGGGCCAGGATTTCCAGCTCCTGCCCGAGGGGATTGCCGCGGAAATCGAGGCGGCAACCGACGTGAATCAACGCGCCCGGCTCGTCTGTGATTTCCTTGCGGGCATGACGGACGGCTCGGCCGCCCGTTTTTACAAACGCCTGTTCGTCCCGGATTTCGGGTCCATCGGGGATCTGGTGGGGTAAGGGTGTGTGGCGCTCAGTCCCGGGCGCACTAGGCGGTCACCATGCCGACGACAGCACGCCCCGTTCTGTTCGATCACCCCGGCACCAGGATGTCGAAGGGGCTCTCGACCCCGCAACCGTTGGAGCCCTGTGCGACTTGCGTGCAGACCTCCGTCGTTTTGACATCAGTTTTGACATCAGAGTACCGAAGATGATCCTTGTGGAAAAGCACGCTTTAGGTTAGGGTCATACACAAATCGAGGATTCGGAACAACCGTATCAACTCTCTTGACTCTGTGGGATGCCGAAACATCTGATAGGGACAACACTCATAATAATCTCCGGCGACCGCGGCGTCTACCTCTTGAAACCATACTGAAATATGAAACTTCTCCTCTCCACAATCGCCTCTATTACAATCCTGTCACTCAGCCCGAATGCTTCGGCTGACGATTCCGTGTTCAAGCCTCTTTCCGGCATGCCAAAGTCGGCTGAGGAGGAATTTTTCAAGGTGGCTGACGGAGAGGCTAAGATCGAAGGCCATGTCATCAAGCTGTTTGTGATTAAGCCGCAGTATCTTACCGCAAGCTACAAGAACAACAGCAACAAATCTCTTTTCCCGAAATACACAGTGAAGATTTACAACCGATATGGCTATCTTCTCGGTAGTGACAAGGTGGGTGTGAGCCTATTCAGAGGTAGCCCAAAACTTGAACCCGGGGATGTGGGAGGGGATAAGATTCACATCAAGTTGGTCGATCTAAAAGGGGTTTTTAAGTACACTCAATTGGAACTTCCCGCCGATTTTTTCACGACTGAGTGGGTGTCTCTTTCTGCAAGCAACACCAAGCTGGCAAAACAGGGCGGCGCTGACCAAGCCGCTACCTCTACCGAGTCGAAGCCGTCAGATAGAGAGAGCCCTAACATTAAGTCGAAGCCTCGCCCACAGTAGCGGGTTCGCAGGCCTTTGACATTGGCATCACGAAAGCAGACGAAGGACATGAAGAAACTCACGATTCTTGGCACTGCATTGCTGTTCATCGCACAGGTCGGCTGCGCTGGTGCCCGGGGCGAGGGAGAAAATGCAACCACTCCGGTGACTCGCATCGGAACCTACGACTCTCGCGCCATCGCCGTCGCATTTGTTGGATCCGAGGTGTACAAGGTTACCGCCGGCAAGAAGCTGGCCGACATGATGGCTGAATACAAAAAGGCCAAAGCCGCAGGGGATAAGAAACGGGTGGAGGAATTGAAAGCTTTGGCAGAGGCTCAGCAAGCCTTGCTTCACAAGCAAGGTTTCAGCACTGCACCGGTGGACGACATCCTTGATCACATCAACAATCAACTACCCGCGATCAAGAAACAGGCTAACGTAGGCCTCCTTGTCTCCAAGTGGGACAAGAGGACGCTGGCAAAGCACATGTCGGCAGAGCGTGTTGACGTCACAATGAACCTTGTCGAAGCGTTCAAACCAAATGACAAACAGAGGAAGAGCGCCATCGAAATCCAGAAACACGCGCCTGTCCCGCTCGAGAAGATGAAGGGACACAAACACTGAGAGGATGCCAACAAGCCGGATACTCGTGACAGCTCATAGCCGCACGAGATCCACGACGTTTTGACGCCGGGTCAAGCCGAGGGAGATGCTGTTTTCAAAATCTCACTGATCAACGGCGGGCCGTGGTAAATGAAGCCGGTGTAGAGTTGGACGAGTTTCGCGCCAGCCTTGAGTTTCTCCCGGGCATCCTCGGCGGTCATGATGCCGCCGACCCCGATGATGGGAACCTCGCTGCCAAGGTGGCTGTGGAAGGCGGCAATGACTTCGGTGGAGCGTGATGTCAGCGGAGCACCTGAGAGGCCGCCAGCCTGGCTTGCATAATCGCAGCCAGCCACCTCGCTGCGACTGATCGTGGTGTTGGTCGCGATCAGCCCGTCGAGCCCGCCATCGAGAAAGACCTTGGCGAGGTCGGCAATGTGGCTGGGTTCGAGGTCGGGTGCGACCTTGAGGGCGATCGGAACCCGGCGGCCACTGGTGGCGGTGAGTTTTTCCTGTTCCTGTTTCAGCGTTTCGAGCAGTCGGGCCGTCTCGTCGGCGGCCTGAAGATCGCGGAGGCCCGGTGTGTTGGGGGACGAGAGGTTGACGGCGATGTAGTCGGCGACATCCCAGGCGCCACGGAGGCAGGCGAGGTAGTCGTCGACGGCATTTTCGTTCGGAGTCAGTTTGTTTTTCCCGATATTGAACCCGATGATGCCGCCGTTTTTGCGGAAGCGGCGGGAGGCGGCGACACGGCTCGCGCCGACTTCGATGCCCGCGTTGTTGAAGCCCATGCGGTTGATGATGGCTTCGCGGTCGATGATCCGGAAGAGGCGTGGCTGGGGGTTGCCTGGTTGTGGGCGCGGGGTGATGGTGCCGATCCTGTCTCTTATACACATCTGACGCTGCCGACGAAAACCAACGCGTGTAGATCT
>JARFRT010000267.1 GCA_029287105.1 Akkermansiaceae bacterium
GTTCGCGGGGTTGGTCCGCGAAGATTTTCATGATCCTGGCCGGGACGTGGCGCTTGTGCACGATGATGTTGTAAACGTGTTTGTCGAACCAGTCGTTGTAGATCGTCCATGTCCCTTGACTGCCATTTTTGGCGCCCCAGCTGTTTTCGACCAGCCACTTCCGCGGCCTGCCGTCGGCAAGGTCGACGCCCATCAGGACCATGGCGTGGTTGGCGGTTCCGCCGTGAAACCGTGTCCGGTCGGCCTTGCTGAGCGTGAGATCGATGCCGAAGAGCGATTCGTAATCATAGAGCCGGTGTTGCATCAACCCCAAGTCACGCGACTGGTCGATGCCGACGTTGGCGGCGAACCAGAGCGGTTCGTTGGCCAGCACGGATGCCACCGCGATCTCCTTCATGGTGTCCATCTTGATATTGACAAAGTGCATGTCCTGTTTGCCCACCATGTTGCGCGCACGCTTGAACCGGTAGTGCTTACCCAATTCGCTTTGCGGGTCGTTGAAGAGGCACACGTAGTCCTTGAGCGGAACACCCACGAATTTCTGGTAAAACGACCGGGGGGTGTAGCTCGCCGGTGGTGATAGGCTCTCCTCGGCAAGGGTCACCTTGTTTTTTGCGGTATCACCGTCGGCCGACTTTTCCCCCTTGTTTTTCTTGAGCTTGTAGCGCCACACGAATTCTGTCGGCGGCTCGCCGAGATTGATCACCAGAAAGCGATAGACTTCCTTCAGTGCCTTGCGTTTTTCCGCGCGCAGGGCGGCGGGTTCGGCTCCCTGTTCGTGCAGGGCGAAAATCCGTGCAGCCCGGCTGCGGACCAGTCGGTCAAGGATGTGGTTGAAGGTGGCCGTGTTCTCGCTGCTCTGGGTTTCCGGCATGACGGAGGCCGGCACCACTCCGTATTTTTCAACGAGCCCGTCCACGTAGTTCCACCATCCGCCGTCGCCGAGCGTCCACTTGTGCACCACCTCCCAGTCGCGATCAAGATAGCCGGCATCGCGCAATTCGATGATCGATTCAAAGTAGAGGTTTGATTTCTCGAGTTTGTCCCAGAATTGCAGGTAGGATGTCGAGAACTCGAACTCCTCCATGTTGTGGTCGCGAATCACCTGCGGCCGGATCACGTTCAGTCCCGCAAACATCCAGCAGCGCCCGGACTTTTTCTGGTTGGTGATGCCTTTCGATTTGATCCGGTGGCTGAAGTAGCCGTCATCGCCGCGCACCACCTCGCGGTTCAGGGCCAGCGCCTTGACGGAGTTGTTGGTCACCGCATTGTGGCGCGCCCGGTCGCCCTCATCCATTTGGTAGCCATCCTGCAATTCTGCCAGGAACTGCGGCGTGAGTGCGCCCGCCTCATCGGCGAGAACTGCATGCGGAATCAGCATCATCAACAAGAGGCTGGTGGCGGTGGCGAAGCGTTTCATCGCCATACCCATGCACGGACTCTCCCGAAAACTCAATACCGAATTTTTTCATGCGGCTGGGTTTGCCGGGCCGTATCACTCCGGAGTGATGATCTGGACCGGTCCCAACAGACCGGATTTCATGAGTGGCGGGATCTTGGTGTAAACCGGCCGGGTCTTGCCGCTGGGAACCCGACCGTACGAGCTGTCGGAGGTCGGGTCGGTCTGGATCCGGTCGAGGTTGCTGCGTGTGAAGCGTTTCGACTCGGGTAGTAACGAGTCGCCATTCAGCCGGTTCGCCCAGAGGTTGGCAACACGGATCTCCAACTGGTTTTTCCCGGCCCGGAGGACGCCGGAAACATCGATCCGGTACGGTGGCAGCCAAACCAGCCCGAGCCGCTTGCCGTTGAGCGTCACTTCGGCAATCTCGGCCAGGTCGCCGAGCTGGAGGAAGACTTGTTTTTTCCCAGCCAACGATTCCGGCACGTCGATGGTTTTGCGGTAGGTGGCAATACCCGAGAAAAAGCGGATGCCGTCGTTTTTCGATTCGGTCCAGCTGTGCAGGCGCTCGAATTTGCTTGTGCGCGGAGCGCCCCAGCCCTCGGGGAACTCGACCTGCCAGGGGCCGTCGAGCGTCATCGGCGCGGGCGTTGTCGCCGCGACAAATGTCTCGGTTGCCAGAGAGGAGAGGGGAGCGTCCTTGGAAGCCGCACCGGCGTCCGCATGCGAAGTCCTGAACACAACAAAGACGGAGCCCAGCGGGCCGAGTTCCACCGGCAGTTCGACACAGCCGTTGCCGACGCTCTTCCAATTCGGAAAAACAGTTCGACGTCCCGACTGCGGCCACCAGAATTCCGGTGTCTGGCCATTCTTTTTCGCCGGCACGCGGAACCGGCAGGTCAGCGATTGTGCCTCCCTGGTTTTATTGCGCACAAAATAGAATTCATCATCCGTGGTTTTGCGATGGATGAAGTCGAACGGCCCGAGGTCGCCGTCCGTGCGACCCGCGATTTTAAAATCCTCGGTGACGCCAATTTTACGCAGTGCCTGGGTCCGGTCACTGGCGATCATGAAACGCCCCCGCCCGGTCGGACGGATTACCACCGCCTGCTTGTCGGGTTGTTGGTCACCGGCGCCCCAAAGTTGGTCAGCCAGTCGCACGACGCTCTGGTTTTCCTTTTTGAAATCCATCAGGCCCGGGGCGCGGGTCGGCCGTTGATGCGCGATCACGGTGGCGCCTTCGACCACCAGTTGACGAATCCGTTTAAGCACCGCCACCGGAATGTGATCCTGCTCGGGTAGCACCAATGCCGAGTAACTCATCCCGTCCGGCAGCACAATCCGGCCGTCCTTGACCTTCATTCGCTCAAGGATGACCTGCGAGGAACAAACGTCATAATCGTAGCCGGGATCGAGGTTTTCCAGCAGAGGTTTCTCGGGCACGTTGCACAGCGGCGGATAGAAGTTAGGTGCCTGGTCGCCGTAGTAATAACAGACATCGGCGACAAACCAACCTTGCCGGAGCATGTGGGAACAGCGGGCGAGGTAGTCGGTCAAGCTGCGGACCATCGGCCACCAGGTCGCCGTCGGGTTGATATCCGTCCCGGCATGATACGCCCAGCCGGGAAGCCCGGCCTCGGGCGGAGAACTGGCAAAGGTGTGAAACGAAAAACAGTTCAAGCCTTCACATAATGCCCGATCGGCAATCTCCTTGTGGTTCAGGGGCCCGTCGATCCAGCGGCGCCACGTGGTAAACGATTCCGCATCAACCAGACGCTTGTCGTAGACGTGCGCGGCTGATGCAATCTCCTTGATGAGAAATATCCCACGGTGCTTGATCCAGAATTCGCCTCGCGGGATGTCGACCGCGCCAAGCGCCTTGATGCCGTCGACCGGATTGGAATCCCAGATCGGAGGCCCCGGGCCACCCGACTCGGCAATCAGTTTGACACCATAGCGGCTGAGGAATTTCCGACCGGTCACATAGTGCGAGTCAATCAGGTGGTCGCTCACCATCTTCCGCCAGTCGTATAGAAACCGTTGGTGAGCGTCCCGGTCCGCCAGTTTCCAATCGCCTAACAAGGGTAGGTGCCGGACTACCGGATAGCCAGCCCGTCGCTTAAACTCGGCCGCCATCATTGCATTCCACGGCGTAAACCCGTCGAGCTCCATGCTGTCGAACTCCAAGGTCTTGAAACTCGTCCCCTCGAATGTCGTTTTTCCGATCTCCTTGAGAAGCGTGCTGACCATGTGGTTGAGATGAAATTCTGTCGCCTTGGGGTCGAAGAAGTCAATCATCGGGCCACCCGAATTCGGGCTTGGCACGATCAATTGTTGACCATGGTTCGAACAAACATAACGAAGCACGGCCCACTTGCCCTTGGGCGCCTCCCACTGCAATGTGCCGTCGGGGGCCACCATGGATGTTAGGTCGATGACCTGATTGATGCCGGCGATTGTTTTGCTGCCATCGTCGGGCACCGCCAACACCGCCACTTCGCGGAGATAGAGCGGTCGACCCGTCTCGTCCCGGGGGCAGAGCTTCGGCAGCACGGGCATGGGCAGCTTGCCCATGAACTTGTGGGGGCCGGTTACCTTGGAGACCGAGTGATAGAGCCCCTTGCCTGCGTATTTCGGCGGGATCCAGGAGCCGCCGGCATTCCATCCGCTCGAGGCGACCACCCCGATTTCCAGTCCGAGCCGGTCGGCTTCGCGAATCGCGTAAGCCATCAAGCGCGTCGACTCCGGTCCGAAAAAGGCAGGACCGGCGGGCACGCGTTTGTCCGGATCGGCATGTGCCGCCACGTCCCAGATTTCCCCGCCACGCATGCCACCGCGTTTCATCGCTTCGAGATCCCGCGTGATTTGCTCCTTGGTTATCGCGCCATTCAACCAGTCCCAAAACGAACCGGGCCGCGAATGTACCGGAGGATCGGCAAACTCGGCGGGCGAAAGCCGGTCGTCGGCCCGGCTCGTGGCCAGATCCTTCACCCCTTTGCTAACAACAGTCGGTTCAGCCAGCGAAACACCGATTTGGACGAAAAACGTCACCAACAGGGGAACAAGAATTCGCGAAGCCGGTCGTGGAATAAGAGGGGAGTAATGAGTTTTCATGATAACGCTTTTTTCAGAAAGTGGGTCATAAGAGATACCTGCAAACATCAGGAATCTTACACGAGACATTAGTCGAAACGCCTTAAACTCCAAAAACGAAGTAAGACAACCTAGCTCACCTATCCTCCGCAGTGGACAGGACTGCCTCGCCCACTCGGCTATGCTGGTATGCAGCCCTCCACCTCCGTCGGCCAGGAATGAATTCGTGCGTTGTCCACGCTCCCTACCCCCCGCTGCGCCGACCGGCCTAGGGAGGAGGGACACTCCTGTCCCTCGGCAACCCAAGCCACAACCCAAGCCCCAAGCCAAGCCCCAACCCAAGTCTTCCTTTCGCGCATTTCGTCTTCTTTCGCGGTAAAAAAACCCCGAGTTCGATCGCCTCGGGCGCAGGCAACAATTCGGAACCGATTGACAAACGGCCCGATTTATAGGAATGAAAACGAACTCAAAAGATCATGAACCGGAAAATCAGAACAAAGATGACGCAATATCGACAACGCTTGATGCCGGGCGTTCTCATGGGAATGCTTACAAGCGCAACCCTGGTGGCGCAGGACTCCTACTACAAGGCAGACCCCCAGTTCCACCCGGCCCCCGAGGCAAGCGCGGCCCGTTACCAGATCATACGCTTCGGTCCCGTCGGCATTGGCCTGGAACTGCGTCAGCCCGCCTTCACCATGTATGTCACCGGCGTCGAGGAGGGCTCGCCGGCCGCGGCGTGCGGCCAATTCAAAAAAGGCCAGATCATCGAAAGCGTCAATGGAGTGACACTCAAGGACATCGATCCGCGCATCATTCTCGGCAACATGATCACCGAGGCCGAGGCCAAGGACGGTATCATGAAGATGATGGTCAAGGATGATGTCAAGACAGCCGCCAGGGAGGTTGTCGTCAAGATCCCGGCCCTCGGTGCCTACAGTGACACCTGGCCGCTGAATTGTCCCAAGTCCGACAAAATCGTCCGCAACTTCGCCGATTTTCTCAGCAAAGAGGAGTCGGTCGACCTCGGTATCCAAGGGTCGATGCTCTTTATGCTTTCAACCGGGGAAGAAAAAGACCTGGAAGTCGTGCGCGGCTGGATCAAGAAGCTGGTGGCCAAGAATAAAAACGTGGAAGAGATCAACACCTATCCTTGGTTCGCGGGATACAGCGGGCCGGCATTGTGTGAATATTACCTCCGCACCGGAGACAAATCGATCCTGCCCGTCATTAAAAAAATCGCCGATTGCCTTACCAGGACCATCTATAACGGCAGCTGGGCAGGCCGCGGTGCCGCACCCTATCAGTACATGGCCGGCGGCCACATGAATGCCGCGGGAGTACACTGCGTGACGTTTCTCATGCTTGCCAAGGAGTGCGGGGTCGATGTCGACGAGCACACACTGCAAAGCTCGCTCAAGTACTTCTATCGCTTTTCGGGCCGCGGCAATGTTGCCTACGGCGACGGCGTCCCCGAAGGTGGCTACACCGACAACGGCAGAACCACGGGATTGGCCCTTGCCATGGCCGCAGCCGCATCGCTGTCACCCGATGGCGAAAATTCGGTTTACGCCAAAGCCCGCGACATCAGCGCCACCAAGGGGTTCTACGCCACCTCGTGGTTGTTCCACGGTCACACCGGCGGTGGTATCGGTGAGCTCTGGCGGGGCCAGTCGATGGGTCTGGTCAAGGACAAACGCCCGAGCCAGTAC
>JARFRT010000281.1 GCA_029287105.1 Akkermansiaceae bacterium
GGGCTGGGTGCGGCGGGGGCCGCGACTTCGCCGGTGATGGTATAACTGCCGAGGCTGGCGTAGTCGGTAAAGCCGGTGTTGGCGCTGCCATAGCCGGTGGCACGGATGTGGAGGAAGTAAGTTCCTGCGCTGACGCTGACGTTGATACTGGCGTTCAGTTGGGTGTCGGGGTTGGCGGAGGTGACGAGATCGCCGCCGGCATCGTAGAGGTCGGCTTGGATGTCGAGGTTGCTGAAGTTGCTGGCGGGATTGATCGCGAGGGTCAGGGTGCCGGCGGCGGACTCGAGCGAGAACACGTCGGTATCGCCCTTGCGTTCGATGGTCCCGCTGTGGGCAACCTGGTTCGAGCTGTCGGCGGGCACGGGGGTGGCACCGGCGGCCTGGTTGTCGTGGTCATCCTCGCGGTAGCCGAAGCCGTTGGTCGTGGAGCTGATGATGGAGAGGTCGTCCTGGGTATTGGTGGCGCTGGAGTATTCGCCCTTGCTCCACTGGGTGACATTCTTGAAGTAGCCGCTGCCCATGATGGGGGCCCAGCCGACGGCGCCGGAGCCGTGGCCGGCGTAGTAGGCGGTGCCGCTTTTGCCATCGTGGCTGAGCCCGAAGGTGTGTCCGGTTTCGTGGGAGCAGGCCTCGGCGATATACTTGGTGCCGTTGGCGAGGTTATCGGAGAAGACCCAGCAGGGGGTGTCGCCGGACCAGACGAACGAGTTGTACTTGGCGACGCCGCCGGCGGTGTTGGATCCGTACCATTCGTTGGAGGGGGTGATGATGCAGCGGATGCGTTTTGCCGACGGGGTGTTCAGGTAAACGGACTCCTCGGTGGTGACATTGAGGTCGAACGGTTCGAAGTCGGTGGCGACTCGGTTCCAGATGTCGGTGATTTTGCTGGCGCTGTAGCCGGTGGCGGCGGCCGTGATGTTGTTTCCCCAGGGGGTGCCGGTGACCTGTTCGCCGTCGAAGTCGAGGTAGATGCAGGCGGCGGCGGCGGGGTAGCTGTTGAGGGCGGGTACGAGTGAGGCCGCCTCGGCGCTGGCGGGGTCGGCGGCGACGCCCTCGGCCTCGGCGTCCGTTACCGGCGGCAGGCCGTAGGTGACGGCGCCGGTGGCGGGATTGATTTCGGCGCAGACGAGTTCGGTGATGGCGCGGCGGGTGATGAGGTGGGAGCCGTCGGCGGCACGGGTGATTTCGTAGGCGACCGGAAGGTTCGGGTAGTCGATTTGGCCGAGGAAAAAGCCGTTCTGCTGGTTCCATTGCATGTGGATCCGGCCTTGGGGCGAGCCCGCGACGATGCCATTGATGGCAATCGTACCGTCCGGGTGGATATGGCGCTGTTCGATGTCGATCAGGAGCTGGGAGCCGTCCTCAAGGGTGATTTTTTGGCGGCTGTCTTGCTGGTAGTCGTCCGGGGCGGGGCCAGGGCCGGCGAGCGGCATGGAGGCGGGGGCATCGGCGGGGTTGTCCCGATGTTTTTCCCAGAGCAGACCAGCGCTTTTGAGGGGCCCGTCTGTGGTTGCACTCCGGGGCTCGTTGCGATGCGAGCAGCCGAGCGTGCACTGGTGTTTTGGCGAGTCCGATTTCCGGGGATGTTCGTCCTTGTTAGCTGTAACTAACTCAGGATGAGTGAGTAATGAATTGGCGATGATTGCGAGCCCTAGGGCTGCCATGACGGCAAAAATAGTGCGCATGGAGGTGGTCTTTAGCATATAATTATATTATTGACAAGTTGATAGATGGGGTTTGTTGAGGGTTTGTGACGTCCGTACGCCACGGATTCGAGCATGGGGGGTCCATGCGATGACGGCGCATCCGGAGGGGTGACTTCCGGGGAGCGAGGGGGTGCTTTGGGGGGCAAGGATCGTGTCAAGCGATCCACGGGCTCAGACAGGGAGAGCCGAAAAAAGGGAGAGCGGGATTAGCTCTCCGGGGAGAGAGAGGGGTCAGGGTCGGCGGACTGTTTCCGGTAAAAAAGACGCGTTACCACCTTCCTGTTGAGGAGGTAGTTCTTCAGTGATGCGAGTGTGGGGTCCGTGGCCATTCAGGTCGTTTACAGTGAACAGGTTACGTAAGGTTGCCGTGCAGTTCCTGTGGTTAAGTGCGCGGGAAGTGAATGGCAATTGTATTTACCCGATATTCGATCAACAGACGTTTGAATCAAACAGAAGTGACAGCGGGAGCCAGTGTGTGCCGATCCCTTACGGGGTAATGGATACGGCACGAAAAAAAGCCCGCGCACCCGGGGTGGAGTGGCGGGCTTGGAAAACGCGAAACGGCGCTTTTTTATTGGGAGAGGTAGCCGGAGACACCTTTGTGGTTGGGGCTCATGGCAAATCGTCCACCACGGATGGGATGACTTGCTCCCTCAATACGGGCAACGACAGAGCAAAGCTCTTGGCCCTCCTGAATTTTGCGGCCACACGGCGACCCAATCGCCTCGGTCAGCTTC
>JARFRT010000332.1 GCA_029287105.1 Akkermansiaceae bacterium
CCCACCAGCACCACCGAATTGCTGTCGTCCCATCCGCTCGGATTGACCGGCGCGTCGATGTCCTCGCTCATGCCATCCGGCAAGGAGAGCAACCAGCGGCGGAACATTTTTTCACGCTGGGGGGTGTAGGTATCCCCGATATTGAGAGTCTCGCCGCTTGCAGGGTTTTGGTAGGTGGCATTGAGCCAGCTTCCCCAGGACTCGTAGCTGGCGAGCCAGTGCGGCTGACTGACCCCTTCGATGGCTGCGGTGTTGGAATTCTGATCGAAAATCGCCGCTTCCGCGCTCACCCGCATATCCGGTCCCATCTCCTTCTGGAGCTCGCCAATCGCGAGCATTAGCGCCAGTCTCGCATTGGCCTGGGCATCCGCCGTTGCCCGACCATTCTGGCTGGCCCGCAGCTCGATGGTACTCAGGCTCAACATCGCCAGCGCAATCATCACCAGCAGAACCATCACCGAGATCGTCGCGATCAGGGCGAAGCCACTTGGCGCCTGATTTAATTCATGGTTTTGATTTTTGAGAGTTGATTTCATGCTGGAATTTTTCAAATGCGTTGGTGGTGTCTCGAACTTCGCCCTAAAACGCCGGGTGGCCAAGTCGTTTGGCGGATTAACAGGCTTATGTCCGATATTGTATATATATTGTATACAACAGGCGGTGGCTACCAAAAAATACTTTTGTTTACGCATGCGTTTGAAAATATGGGCCCAAATCGGGCATTGCGCGGGCTGGGTCAAACGCAGGGTCCGGGTAGCTGGGAGTTTCCTCGACAGTCCGGCCACAGTCCAGCAATTGTCTTTGCACACAAGTGGCCAAACCGGTGTTGCATGTCCAAGGTCATTCTACCGGGCCGCCTTTTTTATATCGATAGTGCCCATTAATCACAATCGTGAAACGACCCGACGAACTTTTTTTCCTCCCATGCTCAACTCCTTGCCTAACAATCAGGTGAAGTTCGGCATGGCCACCGTCAAGATACGGGAAGGAATCGGCCCATTGCGGCGGCCGACGGAGTCACCTCACCCGCCGCACCCGTCACGCGCTTCCGTGAACCGAGGACATGGGATACACCCGGTCGTGGTCACCAACTTGAATAGCCTGCGTCCTTTGTGTTGCTCTCTCACGGGGCCTTCCTCTGCACGGGAAAAATGATGTCGTGCCTTTTGATGTGCCCGACGCGGGAGCCGTTGTTGAATATGCATATTTTACGACGGGTGGGCACGATCACAACGGTCGACGCACTCAACAGCTTCCATTTTTTCTGCACGGGATGATAAAACTGGTAGATGATCGGCATATTGGCTGATTTAGCCAGCTTGGGTGCAGAGTAGATATTGGCCTGTCGCGCGAGAACGGCTACCGAGGTAGGTCCGATTTTAACGCCGACGTTGGTATCGCTCAGGTTGATGAAAAGGCGGTCTCCTCCCTTGAAGGCGGCAAGATCCTGAACCTTGGCTTGGAAAATCAGGGCGCCCTCGGATTTCGGCAAAGGAAACAGGATGATCAGGGCCTCGCGCACATTATCCGGAATCCTCGCCTCGGCCAGGGTGAGATACTTCAGTTTTCCCCTGTTTTCAGGGTCGGGTACTTCACGGACGATCCGGATGATGCCATCCTCAGGGATTCTCACCGGATCACTCGCCATGTATTCCAAGAGCTCGACTTCGGTGATGTCTTTTCCCCCCAGCACCTTGATGGTTTTTTCAATGCCGTCCGGGATGGATGTGCAGGCAAACCAGGCGGAGCGACCGGGCACCCGGCGTGAGTCGCCGCCAGAGTCCGTCTGGGCCGCCAGTGGCTGAATAGCCGCAAACAAAAAACAAATATGGCAAAGGGCTTTTCTCATGATGATGTCAGGGATAGCGGGGAATTTAGTCGTTAGATCTCGGAACCGCTCAACCAACGAAAGCTTTCGATCCGGAACTTTCTGCCGAATCGGCGGTTGACGGGTGTGAGCTCGCTGTCTTCGATACTGGAAAATTCGCCCTCGGAATTGACCCCACGGGCGGGTATCTCCGGATCGTTGCTCGCGTCGGAATACCCGGGAACGCGCTGCACAATCGCCTCGCACCACGCCTTCGCCACGATGTTGCCGCTTTTGTCGCGCGCGTCGCCGTAGGCCCGGATGCGGAAGGTGTCATCGCGCACGGCAAGCGTGTTCGCGATGGGCTTGAGCAGGTCCGACTGGATGACGTATCCCGGAATGCCTGCGTAGCGGGAACCCACCGCGGCATCAGGGGTGGAGAAGGCATGGTTTCCGAGGTCGCCAGCCTCGACCCTGTAATCACGGAGACTCTTGAAATTGTAGTTGATGGATCCGGCCTCGGGGCTTGCATCATCGTAATCGATCGCGGACTGCAGGGCACCCATGACCCCGAGACCATCTTCGGAAAGCCGGCGGTTGATGAATTCCGAGAAATTCAGGAAGGGGCCGCGACGTTTCACCTGCTCCACGCATTTCTCGGCGAGCTTGCGCAGTTGGTCATCATCCAGGAAGCGCACCCCGGACCAGGCCTTCGTGCCGTCGTCGCGATCGATACCGAATTCGGGCTCGGTCATCTCCTGGTCGGTGGTGGCGGTGTTGAAGCGGGATAGGGCGATGCGCTTGTCGGATGGGATCTCAACCGGCCTGAGTGTGCCACTCCTGTCCCGATAGACGACCTGCCTCTCGCGGATGCCGGCGAAAAGCGCATGCCACGCGTCCACGGAAGTGCTGTTGACGTTGAACATACCATCCACCATCAGGTGGGCAGCCGATTTGAGGTAACCCCCGGTAGCATTCAGTTCTGCCTTCACCTCATCGGATGAGCGCCCCCCCAGGTAAGGGAGGTAGCGCGTATTGGCGAGCTCTTCACCATCGACGAGTTTCTTGAGATTTTCATCCAGGCTTTTACTTGCGGATGCCCCGGGGCGTGTCTGGTCTGCCAGGGAGGACACGAAGTAGTCATCCCAAAGCGCATCGTTAAGAAGGAAAACGTGATCCCAGTAGTCGCAATAGGCTTTGGTGTCTGTCTGGTTGTAATCAGTGTAATTATAAGGGTATTGGCCAGGATCAGCCCTGAAATATTTCGGCTCGCTGGCTGTGGAATTGTCGAATTTCCGGTAAACATCCTCGCGGGGAATGATCGGATGGAGGAATGAATTTCCGATTCCGGGGCCGGTGATGCCGCTCTGGTATGCCAGAACCTTCGATGATCCAAACGTGTTGGTGTTTCCAGATGTGTCATTTGCGCCACTGTTTCGGCGATTATACGTCCAGTTCGGGTTGATAGTATTCAGTGCCGTCCATCCCGGCT
>JARFRT010000382.1 GCA_029287105.1 Akkermansiaceae bacterium
TCCTCTTTGAAATCGAGGTTTTTCCCGTCCAGATGCGCGCAGCAGGCATGCTGCTCCTGACCGTCCTCGACCTTGACACTCACCGGCGTGCCCGCGCCCCATGGATGACCATTGAAATATCCCCCGATCATCTCGCCATACTCCGGCCACTTGTAAAACGTATCCGTCGCCGCATGAATCCCGATGAACCCTTTCCCGCCCTTGATGAATCCCATCAGGCTTTCTTTCAACCGCAGCTCTTTCTCCGTGGCCGCCTTTTTCTCCTCCTCACTCATCTTTTTGAGCTCACCCTTCGGCGGACTGAACACCTCCAGGGTCGTATTCAAAAAACAAATCGCATCAAACTGCTCAATTGTCCCCGGTTCGAAGTTGGCCAGGTCATCGCTGATCACCGCTTCGAACGCACCCGTCTTCTCAGCCATCAAACGCATCGCAGTCTGGCCGGTGCCAATCGATGCATGCCTGAATCCGCGCGTCACCGAAAACACCAGCACCTTGCGCGGCTTCGCAGGCTTCTCCACCTGCAGTCCCTCCAGCGCCTTGCCAATCGCCTCATCGTAATCCGCCGCCAGCAACGACCCCGGCCCCAAAACACAACAACCCGACAGAACACGTAGCAGTAACTTTTTCATCATGCGCAGATGCTGACATCCAGCCGGAAAAAGGCAAATGTCATTTGTAGCTCCCTTAGCCGCCTGAAATGACGCAATGTGCAAAAAAACCTCAAACTCCAAGTTTCAAACTCCAAAAACAAATTAAAACCGGCTACTTCACCCGTCCCTCGGCGAACCATGCCTTAAACCCAGGAAAAATTCGCCCCATTCGCCCCATTCGCGGTCAAAAAACGAAGTAGTAACCCAAGCCCGAAACCCAAGTCTTCCTTTCGCGCATTTCGTCTTTTTTCGCGGTCAAAAACTGAAGCAGCAACCCAAGCAAACATAGCCCCCCTGCCTTTACCGCTTTCCCTACCGCCTTACCGGGCGGGGAGCGTCGAAGGGCGCGGTCCGGTAGGGCACCGGCTTCGCTTTGCCCAAGCTGCAGGCCTGATTCGGGCCGACCGTCAGTTTCCATTCTTCCGCCAGCGTCTTCACCGTGACTTGCCGTTGTTCGGGATCGATACCCACAACCTCGATCGGTTTCCCGCCGAGGTCGGTGACGATGCGGACACCCGCCGTGGCGGTGAACGCCTCCTTGCCATTCACCGTGGCGCGCAGTTGACCGCCCTTGCATTCCAGTCGCCAGATACTGTCGCCCCAGCGCTGGCTGCGGCTGAAGTCATGCCCCCCCTCGGCGAGCCCGGACCACCAGACCCGTCCGTGCTCGACGTCGAGGTGGATGCCGTGCATTCGGTTGATGTATCCCAGCGCGGCCAGCATCATGGGCCCGTAGCCGTCCTTGCCGCTGGGTTCACCGGTAAACGGGTCCAACTGCTGGGTGAACTTGTATCCGTTACGGATCAGGATCGGGAGCAGTTTACGCGCGAGCAGGGTGACCTCGGCATAGTGCCCGTAGTTTTCCAAGGCACCCATGGCGCGCTGATAGGTCAGGCCCTGCACCGGACCGCTCCAATCATTACGGCGGCCATTGCGGAAGAGCGGCTCATTGACAGCGATCGAAACCAGCGGCACCGGCGTCCAGAATTCCTTCGGGTTCAGCAGGTGATGTTTGACAAATGCATCCGCCATTTCCTGGGTAAACACGCCGTACCACATACAGCGGAGGTTGTTGTGGACGAGCTCCTCGAGTCGGTTCCCCTTGCGCTCGATGTCAAAACAGGCATGGCGCTCGCCGACCCAGAGTTGATCGGCCAGACGCCTGCGCACTTCCTCCGCCTGCGCGCGCCAATGTGCCTCCTTGCCATTGCCAAGTTCCCGGGAGACTTTCGCCAAGGCGGCCCGCCCGGAGTAGCTGTAAGCCATGATGTCCATGGAGGCGAACGGGACCAACACCTCGTCGGGCGTCGGCATCCGGCCATCTTTGTAGCCACCAAACCAATAGCCTTTTTTCGGCGACTGGGCATTGGGTACGCCCTTGGCGCCCGGGGGTTTTTCAAATGGCCAGCGCGACGGCGCTCCGCGGCGGATCAGGCGCGTGCTGCCGTCCTCGCCGGTGTCCCAGACACACCAGGTCTCCAGGATGCCGTCGCCATTGGAATCGCGCGTGCGCCAGAGGTAGGCGTCATGCGCCTCCAGCGCCGCGTAGAGCCGCTGAAGGTAGGCCCTGTCCTTGCCGGCCCAGAAATACACCCGCCACGCCGGCTCCGGAAAACAATACCCCTGGAACATCTCATACGATGCCGAAAGATGCCGGTCCGGATACCAGACATAGCTTTCGGGTGGTTTTTTATCCCAACCGTTTTTGAGCACGGTGTCGCCGGCAATAACCATCCCCGGCAGTCGTCCGTCCTTCCGCTGGCCCAGCATAAACACCGTCTGGTTATTCAAGGCCACCTGGACGTTGTGCCGGGCAAACATCTCACCACCCATCGGCTGGGTCTCAATCCATGCGTTAGGGTATTCGGCACCCTCGACAAGAACCTGCATCGAAGGCGTAAATTGAACGAGGTTGGCATTCGCCTTCGCCACCGCCGTATCAAAAAGTTTCTGCAGTTTCTTATCCGTCGTTTGAAACGACACCCCGGATTTCACATCCGTCCGGAACCGCGGCTGTGCCCGCTCCGCCACAACCGGCCCGTGGGTAACAACCACCATCAATAAGAACCCATGATAAAAGCGCGCGCAGTTCATGGCACCGACACTAAACCGTTGACCGCTCGATGGCTAGGATAACATTTAAAACTGAAATATCCATGCTCGTCATGCCGTATCGTTCATAACTTCAGTTGTGTATGAAACCCAATCCCGGCAAGCTCAGGACAGGAATGATGATGGCGACAATGATGGCCACCTTGTTAGCCATGACCACGTTCGTCGGCCGTGCAAAAATTGCCACCTTGCCACCCTCTGCAAAAACCCCCACCGCACCCGTGGCGGCTGACAAATTGCTTCAAGCCGACCCCACCACCGTCGCCAAACTTCGGTCAGGCGCGCTGGGTTTCACCCAAATCCTGCTCACCCAGCGCAACCCGCTCAACCCGTCACATGTCTACACCTATCACGCCGAAAGCCTAAAACCCGGCGGCGGCCTCTGGATCTGCGACCTCGCAGGAAATGAACCCAAGCTCAAAAAAATACTCGATAGCAGCGAGGGTGAAATCCTGGACGCCAACCTGCACTACGACGGCGCAACGGTCCTGTTCAGTTGGAAACGCACAATGCAATCCTCCTTCCAGCTGTTCACCATCAAACTGGATGGCTCCGGCCTGACCCAACTCACCAAGGACGACTCGAACAACTTCAACGCCTGCTGGCTGCCCGACGGCGGCATTGCTTTTCTCTCCGACCGAAAACCGGCCTTTGCCTACTGCTGGCAAACCACCACACCGATCCTCTACCGGTCTGCCCGCGACGGCTCCGACTTGGTGCGCCTGAGTGCCAACTACCTCAACGACTTCACCCCGTCAGTGCTCTCCGACGGGCGCATCGTTTACAGCCGGTGGGAATACGTCGACCGCCCCGCGATCCCGATCCAAAGCCTCTGGGCGATCAACCCGGACGGCACCAAGGTGACCGGCATTTTTGGCAACCGCGCCCTGAGCCCGGCCACCTTCATGGACGCACGTGAAATCCCCGGCAGCCAGGGGAAAATCCTGTGCGTTCTCACTTCCCACAACGGCCCGTGCCGCGGCGCCATCGGTATCGTCACCCCGATGCTCAGCTCCAACGACCAGGAGTCGATTATCAACCTGACCCCGGAAATCAACATCGGCCGGGTCAACAAAGGCAGCGGCAACCGGGTGCGAGGCCCCTATCTCAACCCGTTTCCCGTGGACGACCAGTATTACCTGGTTAGTAAAAATGGCGCCATCGAACTGCGCGACTACGCCATTTCCACTTCGATCCCACTGGTCCGCCCGGCTTCGGACGAACTCGGGTTCTACTGCCCACAGCCCATCCGCGGCAAAAAACGTGAACGTCTGGTGCCCTCGTCGCTCCCGCCAGCCCCCGAAACCGACGAGCAACCGTGGGCGACCATCATGATGCAGGACGTCTACACCGGCCTCGGCAAGTCCGTGAAACGGGGAGAAATCAAGCAGCTCGCCGTCGTCCAGGAGGTCGAAAAACCACTCGGCATCAACCCGAAACGTCGCGCGTTCGGGTTTCAGTTTCCCGTCGTAAGCTGCGGCGCGACCTACGCACCCAAAAAAATCTGGGGCTACGCCAAGGTCGACCCCGACGGCTCGGCCAACTTCAAGGTGCCCGCCCAGGAACCCATCTACTTCCTCCCGCTCGACGCCGCGGGCCGGGCGGTACAGCGCATGCGCACCTTCACCCATCTCATGCCGGGCGAGGTCCAGGGGTGTATCGGTTGCCACTCCGACCGCAACTCGGTCACCCCCAGGATGGACACCCTCGCCAAACGCCCGACGGCCATGCTGCGCCCGCCCCAGGAACTCGAAAAACCCGAGTGGGGTGTGCACGGTTTCAGCTACTCGCGCATCGTACAACCGATCTGGGACAAACACTGCCTGGAATGCCACGGTCCCGACCATCCCGACGCCCAGCTCGAACTCACCGGCGACAAAACCGACTTCTTTAACGTCTCCTACGAAAACCTCGTCCGGCGCGGCACCAGCTCGGAAAACTGGCAACAGGGCGGTGTCGGTGGGCAGTTCAAATACAGCAAGTACACGAGTTGGATCCCGACCTACAATGGCCAGGAAGAAAACATCCTCGAGATCGCACCCGGCCGATGGGGAGCCAAGGCGTCCCTGCTCGCCAGCACCCTCATCAACGGCCACCCGGATCCGTCCGGAAAAAAACAAAC
>JARFRT010000329.1 GCA_029287105.1 Akkermansiaceae bacterium
TCATCAATCGTAATTCAAAAATCATCAATCAATTCCCACCCGCCGGCATGCCGGGAGTCAGGTGTCTTTTTTAACTGGCTACCTTAATCGGACGGCCTCAGTATCAAACACCATGAAAAAGTTCCTCTTCAGTCTGCTCTGCGTGTGTTTGGTTTCATCCGCATCCGAGGCGCGGTCAGGCCCGCCCAACGTGATCCTGATCATGGCCGATGATCTGGGATACGAATGTATCGGAGCCAACGGGTGCGATGATTACCAAACCCCGGAGCTGGATAAACTCGCCGCCGGTGGTGTCCGATTTACAAATTGTTTCTCGAACCCGATTTGCACGCCAAGCCGGGTGAAGATCATGACCGGCATGTTCAACGTCCGTAACTATGTGCGCTTTGGTTTGCTGGATCGACAACAAAAGACGTTCGCCCACACGTTCAAGGCCGCAGGATACACCACCTGCATCGCCGGGAAGTGGCAGCTCGGCAAGGACAAGGATGCCCCGCAACATTTTGGTTTCGACCAGTCATGTCTGTGGCAGCATATGCGTAAACGCACACGCGACGGGCAACCTTGCGACAGTCGGTTCAGCAACCCAAGGGTCGAGATCAATGGTGAGCCCAAGGATTATGACAACGGTGAATACGGCCCCGATGTCTGCGCCGACTTCATCTGCGATTTCATCGAAACAAATAAAAATAAACCCTTCCTCGCCTATTACCCGATGCTGCTCACCCACTGCCCGTTCACCCCCACCCCCGACAGCAAGGACTGGAACCCCGAATCGAAGGGGGCGAAAACCTACAAGGGTGACCCGAAACACTTCGGCGACATGGTCCACCACATGGACAAGGTGGTCGGTCGTATCATCGCCAAACTCGAGCAGCATAAACTGCGGGAAAATACCATCGTCATCTTTACCGGCGACAACGGAACCGACAGGCCGGTGGTGACATCCCTCAATGGCAAAAAGGTCCGGTGGGGCAAAGGACAGATGAATGACAACGGCACCCGGGTCCCGCTGATCGTCAGTTACCCGGGGAAAATCCAGAGCGGCGCCGTGAGCGACGTGTTGGTCGATTTTGCCGATATGTTGCCCACCCTGTGCGAGGCCGGCGGGCTGGCCGTCCCGACCGACCGACCGATCGATGGCGTCAGCTTCTGGAGCACACTCCAAGGGGAACCAGGCCGCAAAAAGCCATGGACCTACATCTGGTGGGAGGGCAAGGTGCTGGCACGCACCCAGACGCACATGCTTCGCCGGATGAAGAGGAAAGGGGAGATCGAGTTCATCGACTGTTCAACGCCCTACGAACCTAAACAGTTAAAAACCGATCAACTCGAGGGCAATGCCAAGGCAAGCTACGAAACCCTGCTTGGCGTCATCCGTAAACTCGATCAGGCACGGCCTCGGACACGCCCAACCAAAGACACGCCCTAGTATTATTCAGGTTTTTCTAAGAAAAGGAATGTTGGCGGTTCGTAGGGGGAGTGGTAGCCTATCTGCGGATATTTTATCCACCCACCACAGCCTCCCCATCATCATGATCACAAAACGAACAAATTCTGCGGCGCTGATCGTATTCACAGCCGCCATGCTGCTACCGAGCTTCGCGGCCGATGCCATACCCGTCCCCTCCTCGGTCCGGGCCCCCGAGAAGCCACTGACAACCCGCCTGCACGAAGCCGACAAGGTATTCGTCGGCGAACTCGTCAACCGGAACCCACTCAAGGACGACTGGTGCCATGCCGACCTGAAGGTGACCCGCGCCCTCAAGGGCGTGAAGCTGGGTGAACTCGTTCCAGTGGTTTGGCGGCCGAAGGTTGGCCGCTACAATGCCGAGGAAAACCAACTCGGACTCGCCGTGCTGAAACCCGCCCATGAAAAACGCTACTGGCTCCGTCCGGACACATTTGTCGACATCACGTTCGCCGAGCAGGCGGCCTACTCGTTGGGAAAAACGGACGGCATCCTCCGGGAATACGTGAAAGGCGCGACCCTGACCAAGGAGCAGGAGAAAGCCGTTATCGAGCTGGCCAATCAACGCGGCATCAAGAAGGTTGCCAAGATTAAGACCTACTATCTACGCCCCACATCCGACCGCGGTATCTCGGTGTACGGAGTCGAGGAGGTCGCGGGACGCGAGGTTCTCCACCCCATGCTGACCGTGAACCGCAAGGGGTGGACGCACCGGAGCAGAGACCCCAAGAAAGACGAGCTTCAGATTGGTGAGTTCTGGGCGGGAAAAGCCGCGATCCGAAAAACCACCATCCTGATGGTCGGCGACAAGGAATACCGGGTGGGAAAACCCCATGGCCTGACCGTCGCACAGTGCGAATCCATCCTCACAAAACTCCAGAACGGAAAATTCACCCTGGGACCGAACGCCGAGAAAAATCGCCTCAAGGGGGTCGACTGGAATAAACCCACGTCATTCAGCAAGTTTGGCGAGAACATCAACGTTTCATTCAGTGCCCAAGGCAGAGACAGTGGATGGTATACCCTGAAAATCGAACTCATTGGCGACAAACTCGTGGTCAGCGAAGTCATGCTCGCCATGCCTTGAAGTCGGGTCTAGTGGTCCATGGGGCTTTCATCCTCCAGTCCGAGGTTGCGCGTCCACGCGCTGCCTTGGGTGTCATCGGGACAGGATATCTCCTGTCCCGATGAGGTTGCGTCAAGGCGACCTGCGTCACCCTGCCGGATGTCATTCGGGATCTCGGTCAATGGCGACGCAAAATAAAGCAGAAACAAGACAGATCACCTGCCACACAACCGTATGTATCCAAATTATGGCGGATATGTTCAACTTAGAGGATAAAATAGCATTCGTCAGCGGTAGTACACGTGGACTGGGGAAACACATTGCCCACACCTTGGGTAAGGCCGGAGCGAGTGTCGTCCCGAACTAACAAAAATCCCGTGAGCCGCCGCCATCCACACCGTCCATTTTTGATGTGTCACCTGATCACAGCGGGTCTCCTCGTTGCGTGCCCGCATGTCGTCTCCGCTGAGAAAGAAGCCGGAAAATACTGGGCCTATCAATCACCGGTAAGGCCCCCTGTTCCGCAAATCGACAGCCCGTTCGTCAAAAACCCGATTGATGCTTTTATTCTCCAGGCCCAGCGACAGGCTGGCTTGAAACCCAACAGCGAGGCGAAACCTGCCGCCCTGCTGCGCCGGATGTATTACGATGTCACTGGCCTGCCTCCCGAAAGCAAGGAGGTGTCCAGGTTCAGCGCCGCCTACACGTCGAACAAAGTTTGGCTCGACACCGTCAACCAACAACTCGACTCCCCCCGGTTCGGCGAAAAACTCGCCACCATGTGGCTCGATGTGGTCCGCTATGCTGAAACGAACGGCTTCGAACGCGATAGCAAAAAGCCCTACATCTGGCGCTACCGCGACTACGTCATCAATGCCTTCAACAGCAACAAACGCTACGACCGCTTCATCCATGAACAACTCGCGGGAGACGAGTTGCCCGGCGCAAATTTCGAAACTGTCGTCGCCACAGGCTACCTCACCCTGATGCAGCGCGACGACGAAGCGGCCGATAAATTGCAAGCCCATCACGACATGATCTCCGACATCGTCGATGTCACCGGAGAAGCCATGTTAGGAACCACCATGAACTGCACCAAGTGCCACGATCACAAGGGCGACCCGATTACCCAGGTCGACTATTTTTCGATGAAAGCATTCTTTGATGCCACCGAACAAGCATTGCTGAAAACCGAAACCGACCAATGGTATAACTCCGAGGCAGTCAAAAAACATCAGCAACAACAAGATCAGATAGCCAAGGAAGTCCAAGAGGCATGGAAGCAGGTCAATGTGAAGTCACTGCAGGTCTACACTCGGAAATCGGAGTCGCCCAAGGCACTGATCGCGCCGGGAAAGAAAGCCAAGACCACTTGGCAATTGGCCAGGGATCGGCCGGAGGCCAAGCACTGGAACATGCCCAGCTACCGCGGGAATCACTTCAAAATCCTTCCCGCGCCGTTCAGCCGCAAGACGGGGAGCTTCAAAGATAAAAAACATTTCGACCGGCTCAAGCACCTGGTCATGCGCAAGGATTTTCGATTGGAACAAATCCCGAAGCGTCTGTTCTTCTACGCCGAATCCGATGGCATCCAAAAGCTAACCATCTATTTCAACGGCACAGAGGTCTTTAACGGCGTGGCGGAAAAAAGCGGTCGCTATTAC
>JARFRT010000334.1 GCA_029287105.1 Akkermansiaceae bacterium
TAGGCGGGGTCGTCCCAGCCGGCGCGGAAACCGAGGCGGCCCATACGGCCGAATCCATTGATAGCGATGTTCATATTGGGTGGTGGAGTGGGGTTGTTGAGACTTGGGAATTTAACAGCACTTGTGAGCCGGGGTGCAGAGCTCGGGGCGGCCCTGGCAGCAGTCGTCGGAAAGAAAGGCCATGAGCCCACGCATGCCGTCGATGCGGAGTCGGTAAATGATCGACCTGCCATTCCGATCGGATTCAACCAGTCCGGCATGACTGAGTTCCTTAAGATGGAAGGAGAGGGTTGGCTTGGGAATGCCAAGTTGCTTGGAAAGATCACCTGCGCAGAGGCCCGGCTCGCCCTGACGGGCCAGGACGCGAAAGATCTCCAGTCGCGAGGCTTGCGCCAAGGCGGAGAGGGCGGTCACCGCGTCATTTAGTTTCATGCTTATGGAATTACTAAACTTTCTCCCGATGGTCAAGACCTCACTCGGTGACAAGGTGGTCACTTGGCAGGGAGGAAAGCTCCTTGGTGGTTCTGCAGATCTTGATTTGGAGTGCGGACGGCTTGCCTCCGCTTTATTCTGAGTCGGCTTGCCGATCTCTGTTCCAGCGATAGCCGCACTTCCTCCCCCCGCACAACACACATGCACGATGAAACCCCACCGCATGAAGCAAGCTTCATCAGCCCCAAAGCGGAGGCAAGCCGTCCGCACTCCAGATCAGACCCCGGGAACGATGTTACGATTTATGATCGCGCTTGGTATATTGGGCTGGTCAGTCAAGGTTGGCTCCTCCATAAATACGATCCATGAGTATTTGGGAAGATGCCGTATCGACTGGTTTGAGCGATGGGCCTGACGCCTGTGACACGGGTCCGGGTGACGATGCCTTGCTTGCCAACGGGGGTGCCTTGCTGCGGCTGTCGCCTGACGACAACGTGTTGATAGCGACCCGAACACTTCTTGCGGGCAGTGCAATCGACATCGACGGCACGCCGTTGATGTTAGTGACCGAGATTGGTCTGGGGCACAAGATCGCTGCCACGGCGATCGGGGAGGGGGAAAAAGTCATCAAATGCCGCGTCCCGATCGGCTCTGCGACCGAGCCGATCCATCCCGGGCAACACATCCATTTACACAACATGAAGAGCGACTATCTACCGACCTATGACCGGGGCGGAGTGGCCTGAACCGAACACGACATGGACAGCATACCAATGACTGGCTACCTCCGCAGTGACGGGCGAAAAGGGATACGGAACCAGCTTCTGGTGGTTTATCTGGTTGAGTGCGCCCACCACGTGGCGCGTGAGATCGCCACCGCGTACCGCGATGACGGCGCACAACTGGTCGGCTTTGGCGGGTGTTATCCCAATGCCTACGCCCACCGGATGATGAGCGCCCTGTGCACGCACCCGAATGTCGGTGCTGTGTTGCTGGTATCGCTCGGTTGCGAGAGTTTCGACCGTGATCAGTTGGCGGCAACCGTGGCGGAGAGTGGCCGGCCGGTGGACACCCTGGTCATTCAACAACGCGGCGGAACCCGAACTACCATCGAGCAGGGAAAAGCGTGGGTGGATCAAACGCTAGCGACCATGCAAAACACCCCGCGGGTGCCCATGGCGGTGGACGAGTTGGTGATCGGCACCATCTGCGGCGGCTCGGATGCGACCAGCGGCATCACCGCAAACCCGGCGATTGGCCGAGCCTTCGATCGCTTTGTGGACAAGGGGGCCGCGGCCATCTTTGAGGAAACCGGGGAACTGATCGGTTGTGAAGAGGTGCTTGAACAGCGGGCCGCCACCCCGGAGCTCGGCCAAATCCTGCGTGCGTCCGTCGAAAAAGCCGCCCGGTATTACACCACCTTGGGGCACGGAAGTTTCGCACCGGGGAATTCCGAGGGGGGGTTGACCACCCTAGAGGAAAAATCGCTGGGTGCCTACAGCAAGAGCGGGGCGGCAACGATTTCCGGCCTGCTGAAACCGGGCGACCGACCCGGCGCAGGCGGACTCTACCTGCTGGACGTCGTTCCCGACGGCGAAGTGCGCTTCGGCTTCCCCAACGTCAACGATAATGCCGAAATCGCGGAGCTGGCCGCCTGTGGCGCGCACCTGATCCTGTTTTCGACCGGGCGCGGGTCCGTGGTCGGCGCCGCCGTCTCTCCGGTCATCAAGATCTGCGCCAACCCGGAAACCTATCGCCAGCTCAGCGAGGACATGGATATCGACTCCGGCCGGATCCTCGAAGGGCAAGCGACGCTCGACGGCGTGGGCCAGGAAATTTTCGACCTGTCGATCGCGGTTGCCGCCGGCAGTCCCACGGCCTCCGAATCCCTCGGTCACCAGGAATTCGTGCTCGGATACAAAACCTTTGAACCCACCGGTCCCGCCTGTCACCCGTCATCCCGCTAACTCACCATGAACCTCGAGCTCGATCACAAAGTTGTCATCATCACCGGGGGTGCCAAGGGGATCGGCGAGGGCATGACCCGCGCCTTTGCCGCCGAGGGCGCCATCGCCGTCATTCTCGGTCGCAACCCGGATGAGGCGCAGGCCATCATCGATGAGCTCGCCGCCGCCGGGCAACGCGCCGATTCATTCCACGCGGAAATGACCTGCGAAAAAGACATCCAGACCGCCGTGGCCGCCATCCTGGCCAAGTACGGTCGCATTGATGTGATTGTCAACAACGCCGGCGGCAATGACGCGGTGAGCCTGCGGGCGACACCGGCCGAATTTGCCGCGTCGCTTGAACGCAATGTCGTACACTACTTCACCCTGGTGCATCACGCACTTGATGCCCTGATCGAAAGCCGTGGCAACATCGTCAACATCGGTTCAAAAACCGCCGAGACGGGCCAAGGCAATACCTCCGGGTACGCCGCCGCCAAGGGGGCGGTCAACGCGCTGACCCGCGAGTGGGCCGTGGACCTGGCTCCCCATGGCATTCGCGTCAACTGCGTTGTCCCCGCCGAGGTGATGACGCCGCTCTACGAACGATGGTTGGAAAAGACACCCGACCCGGCACTCGCCCGCGAGCAGCTCGAGCGCACCGTGCCCCTGGGGCGCCGCACCACCACGGTCGGCGAAATAGCGGATCTGGTGGTTTTCATCGCCTCGGAGCGGTCGTCGCACACCACCGCTCAGATTCTCTACCCTGATGGAGGCTACGTGCATCTGGACCGGGCCTGCACAGCCGATACCTCCCATCTTTGAG
>JARFRT010000448.1 GCA_029287105.1 Akkermansiaceae bacterium
CGCTCGAGTCAACGATCAAGGCGTGATCGAATTCATGGGTCGGATGGATGATCATGTCAAAGTCCGCGGATACAGGATCGAGTTGGGCGAAGTCGAGCATCTCCATCCCCAATAGTTCTACCAATTCCAACAGAGGCGTGACTTATTTTAATGGAACCTATTATTGGTTTGGTTACACCGGAGGGTTCTTTGGAAGCTATAACTATGTTTACACCTCAGCCAATCCTAGTGCTGATGATTGGGTGCTCGACTCAACGATCCCAACAACACCCGGTGTTTACGAGATGGCAGTGATTGGCAGCCAACTCATCTCCAGAGGTGGCGACACCTGGGCCACCAGCGACGGCATCACCTGGGGGGAAATCGACTACACGACGGGCAGGAAAATAGCCAAACACAACAATGTTCAAGTCGGCAACTCATCACAATATTTCTACACATCCACTGATGGCATTCATTACGCCACGGACCAGGCTCCGGTTGCAGCCGTTTGGGATATCTCCAACCCAGAGGTCGTCATTGGGGTGAGCGGTCATCTCATTTATCGCGCCGCCCTACCTGTAGTCGAACTACCAGCCATCACGAATCCTCCCGCCAGTGCGTCAGTCCCGCTGGGTGATGACCTGACGATTACCATCGAAGCCACCGGCGACCCCGTGCTCGAATATCAATGGTATCTCGGAAATACAGGAGATACGACCACTGCGATTGGCACAGACAGTCCGAGCATTACCCTGGCAGCAGTGATGGCCGACGCCAATGTCTGGGTGCGCGTCAACAACATCTATGGCAGCACCGACTCCCCGACCATCCCGGTGACCGTCGTCCTCCCCATTCCCGAACTCACCTCGGCCAGCGAGCTAACAGCAAGTGCCGGAAAGCCCGTCTATTTTCAAATCGAGGCAACCCACACACCCGATTTCTTCAGCGCAACCGGGCTACCTGCAGGTTTAAACATCGATGAAACAACAGGTGTCATCTCGGGTATCTCAATACTGACTGGCACATTCCCTGTGGATCTGGTCATCAAGAATGGAATCTACGAAGGGAGCGCTCAGGTAAGCCTCATGCTCAATCCTCCAGCCCCCGCGATTGTCAGCTACCCCCAGATGAGCACACAGGTTGGCGTTGGCTTTCAATACCAGATCACCGCATCCGGAACCCCCACGAGCTACAGCAGCACCGCACTTCCAGCCGGGCTATCTCTCGATCCCGGCACAGGTTTGATCACCGGAACCCCCACAGAATCCGGACACTTTGAGATTGAGCTCTCAGCCATTAACGCCAACGGCACAGGCACCCTACTTCTGATTCTTGATATTTCAGCTGACCCTAACCGACCTCAAATCAACAGCCCCTTGTTTGCCATCACACGGGTGCAGGAATCCTTCGCCTATCTGATCACCCACCAAAACAGCGCCGATCATTTTACCGCTCTGAATTTACCCCCAGGGCTCAACTTCAATACTCAAAGTGGACTGATCAGCGGAAACGCGACATTGGTCGGAAATTACTCCGTCGAGATCGGCGTCTGGGATGCCAACGATCAGGGCGATACCCAAACGCTCAACCTCTACGTCGGCCCACCCGCCAACACGCCACGTATCAATAATCTGGTCGAAGCCCAACTTCATACCGGGGAGAGCATCGACATTACCTATACCGCGACACAGAGTCCCACCCACTTCACCCTAACTCAAACCTCGGGAAGCCCGACCGGATTCTGGTCTTTCACCGAGGCAACCGGAAAACTAACAGGGACCGCACCGCAGGCAGGCCTTTATCAATTCACCGTCACACCTCACAACGCCAACGGCGCAGGGGAATCCATCACTTGGACTCTGCATGTCCTCTCTTCGCTCACCGCCCCGGTTATGATCCACCCCGGTATTCTCGAGGCGACTCATAACCAGTCGTTTTCCAAGCAGCTTTCAGCCACTCAATCGGGTGACACCTTCGAGCTTCGTGGAACTCTTCCTTCCGGAATAACACTCAGTAGCTCCGGCCTATTATCAGGCATACCTCTGGTCTTCGGCATCTACGATTTTGAAGTGCGCGCTTCTTTGGGAGGAAACGCGGGCGCTTATCAAAAACTGGAATTGGCCATTTCCCCTGATGCCTCTCTCGCTGAGGTTTCCGGCATCACACCTCAGAACCTTGAGGTTGGGCAAGTGTTTGTGCTCAAATTAGAATCCGAACAGGAAGTCACTGGCTTTCTGGTCAGCGGCTTACCCAATGGATTGGGCTATGATGCAGACACCCAACAAATCTATGGCAGTCCAACCCAAATCGGAGAATTTCTCGTTAGCGTATCCGCCATCAATGCATCAGGAACGGGACAGGCACAACTCATCCCATTCAGCGTCAACTCCCCCTTCAATCGCCCACAGGTGATCAGCGCCGCCACTGCACGGGGCACAGTGGGAGAGGCTTTTGATTACACCATTTTGCATCAGTTGGAAACGGGCGATAGCTTCCTCGGATACCAAGTCGCCAATTTACCCCGAGGCCTTGCCTACAACGCTGCAACCCAGCACATTATAGGCACCCCGATTGCCTCAGGAAGTTTTGCTGTGACCATCACAGTGATCAGTTCGTTTGGCAGCAGTGAGCCCCTTCCTCTCCAGATTGAGATTGCCCGTGCATCACAGCTACCAGCCGTGACCAACCCCGCCGTTGTCTACGGAGAAACAGGCGTGGAGCTTACCTTTCAAATCACGTCATCCACCGCCCCCGTGCTGGCCTACGCTGCAGCCAACTTGCCCCGCGGCTTGGTTCTTGACCGATTTACAGGAGAAATCCAAGGGCGACCCACCATCGCCGGCAAGCACATCAGCCATATTTCGGTAGCCACCAGCGCGGGAACATCCAGACCCTTAGAGGTATGTTTCCACATCGAGGCCGGAATCACCGCTCCGCAAATCACCCGAGCTGTAACACTCAGCGGCACTCAAGGTGATGAGATTTCAGCTCAAATCATTGCCACCGGCCTGCCGGAACACGGTGTCGGCAATCCATTACCCGATGGCTACCGCTACGACGTGGATAATTTACCTGAAGGTCTCCAGCTGGACAGCCAAACGGGAATTATAAGTGGTATCCTTCTGCATCAAGGCGTCACATACTTTGATGTATGGGCAAGCAATGAAGCTGGCGAAGGCAACCAACGTCGAGGCTACGTCAATGTGCATCTAAACTACAGCGCCCACCCACAAATCATCGGCCCAGCCCAGGTGACCATGATTCCTAACCAAACTAAGAATCTCCAAATCAATGCTCTGAATGCCAGTTATTACCGCCTCTACGCAGGTAGACTGCTTTCGTCTCCCCCTACAGATGGCACAACGGGATCTTACTCGATCAAAGCCTTGAGGAGCGGCACTCAATATGTAGCAGCATATGCCTACAACCGTAGGTCCATTCCTATCTATTACAGCTATTATGGTTATTCCTATTGGCGTTCCGACTATAAGGGTATTCGTGTCGACATCACCCCCGATGCCAACTCCCCGCGCATGATCACCCCTTCTCGAATCAGCGCAACCGCAGGGGAAACATTCGAGCTACTTTTGGACTCTACCCCGACAGCCACAAATTATCAGCTCCGGGGCGATACCCGCTTGCCTGCAGGTCTCGTTTTTGACCGTGTAGGGAATAGGATCCATGGAACGCCTACTGAACCAGGACGATACCCAATCGTTATTCAGGGATACAATAACAATGGCTACGGCCTCTACCGGGAAACTGAAATCGTGGTTCACGCCGCTGACTCGGCCCCCGTTTTAAGTGGATTGCAGAATACGCCAGCGCTCAATCAAGCACCTGGTTTAATGTCACTCAGTCAGCTCTCATCCTATACTCCATCACCCGATGCCATGCCGGAGGTAATCGAAATAGTGGCTGGAGAAACCACAAGCTGGCAGCTCATTGCAACAGGAGGTGTAAGCCATTATGAGATAGAAGGATTACCTGAAGGATTGCTGCTCAATCCGGCCACAGGAAATATCAGTGGAATCACAAACCAGCCCGGAGATTACCTCGTCTCCTCAAGGCCAATTAACGGTCTCCTTGCTGGAAAATCCACTCCATTCACCTTGCGTGTGCTCGCTGCCACAGGTGCACCCGAAGTTCAATTCAGTGATGACCTGCAAGCCCAAGAAGGCGAGCTGTTCCAAGCACAGATCAATGCCAGCAATTCACCTAACGGGTATCAGGTTACTGGATTACCTCAGGGTATCACACTCGACAGCGCCACAGGCGTCCTATCTGGAACCGCGCTCGAGTCGGGGGATTTTGACCTGATTATCGTTGCTGGCAATGCTGCGGGCGACAGCTACCCGGCAAGCACTACGCTCCACGTGACTGCAGCCACTGGCTCTCCTGCAATTACCAGTGGAACGAGTCACACTTTGCAAGTTGATACCGCCTGGCAACATGCCGTCACCACATCACCATCAGCCACCTACTTTACAGCAGCAGAGCTGCCCATCGGGCTAAGTATGGACCCCAGCACCGGCATCATCTCAGGAACACCTCTTGAGCCAGGAATTTACGCCATCGAGATTCGTGCAATGAATGCCGTGGGTCTCGGTAACGTCACGATATACCACCTGACGATCCATGGACTAGCGGGAACAAGCTCAGTGCAGTCCCCCGCAGTGACGGTGATCAATACCGACCTGTCCCAAACCCTTCAGCTCACCTCGAGCGGAGCATCCAGCTTCAATCTCAATGACCTCCCTGAGGGATTCAGATTAAATGCTCAGACCGGGCTGCTCGATTTTTCACGCGCTCCACGTGGACTCTACACATTGATTGCCAGCGCCAACAACGGAACAGGTGAAGGAAACTCGTTAGAAATCAACCTCCGTCTCGGCGCAGCCTTTGATGTCTGGGCCAGCCAACGGTTTGGCCAATCAGTCGTCTTGGATGAATCCAAACGTCCCACACATTGGGGGTGGCTTGCCGACCCCGACCAGGACGATTTTGAGAATGCCCTCGAATACCTGCTATTCTCCGAGCCCAACGCAGCGACCTCCGTGCCCAGTTTGCCAATCCGTATTTCAGCAGACAAACTCCAGCTCAACATCAACCGCAGAATCGATCCCAACTGGCTGATGAAGGTCGAAAGCTCTACGACTCTGGATTTCAGCTCAGCCGATATTCTCAGTGGCACAGAAACATCAAGTGACTCCACCAGCATGGATTTACAATTCCAGCACCCTGATCCTGTCAGCTCCACCCCAAGACGTTTTATGCGAGTCCGAATTGATACCCCATAAAGCACCCCTGTCTGCGAATAAAGGAGACGCCTGCCCCGGTATGAACCGAGGACATGGGTTCCAGTCGGGGCCGAGCCCGAGGAAACAGGGGTCGAGGTGGTGGGGGAATCTGTTGCCAACGGTGAGAATCTGCTTTAGCAATGATGATCATGATTATACGTTGCCTGCTTGCCCTGACTCTTCTTTACACACTGGTCGGTGCCAGGGAGGCCTATCCGGAATTCACGGCGGTTGACGGTCGGAAAACCATGCGGGCGATGCCTGTTGCGGTGGAGGGCGAGAAAATTCGTTTTAAAAAGGAGGATGGGAAAACCTTTGTGGCCCAGCCCGGGAAGTTTTCCGGGAAGGATCAGAAAAACCTGCGCGAATGGATGGCTGCCATGACGAGGAATCCCCATGCTGCTTTGGTTGATCGCGTGCAGCAGGCGAAGACATTAAACGTCCTTTTTGTCGGCAACAGCTATAGTTTCAAAATCCCGAAGGAGTTTGAGAAATTGGCAAGGTCGGAGGGGCGGAGTATCGAGGTCGGTCAGGTTACCAAGGGAGGCTGGACATTGGCGAAACATGCGGCGGCCCGGACGACGCTCGATCAAATTGCCAACGGAAAATGGGACGTTGTTGTCCTGCAAGAGCAAAGCCAGATTCCGGCGTTTGCCGATGGCCAGCGAAGTAAGGAGATGGATGCTGCGGCTAAAAAACTGGCTGATGCTGCGCGCGAGGCCAAGGCCATCCCTGTGTTTTTTCAGACATGGGGTCGGAGAGATGGAGACCAAAAAAATGCGGCAGCCTTTCCCAACGATACCTATGCCGCCATGCAGAAGCGCCTGATCGCGGGATACAAAAATGCGGCGTCACAGGCCGGTGGTGCTTATGTTGTTCCCGTCGGCGAAGTGTGGTCGGTGCTGCGGCAGATGAAGCAAGACGACGGGCTCTATGCCAAGGATGGCAGCCATCCCGCCCAACGAGGCAACTACCTCGGCGCCTGCGTTTTCTATAACGCACTCTACAACGAAAAGATCGAAAAAAGGGCGGATGAGATCAAAGGTTCGGATGAAATTCGCGATGCCGCTTCCATGGCGGCCATGGGCACTCTACCTTACCCCCTACGCACAAACCGATGAAAGACCTCCTGTCCCATTTCCCGTTTATCCTTTCCGAGGCCGCGATCTGTGAGCGCTTGAAGGGTGTCGAGGGAATTGAACTTCACCCGACGCTTTTTGATGCGCCACTGATTTATGATCCGGCTTCGTCCGAGGTGTTAGCGGGGATTTTTCACCAATACATCGACATTGCACGCGAGTATGAGGTGCCGATACTTATCGCCGCGCCCACCTGGCGGCTCGACTCCGAGCGCGTTGCCGCCGCCGATGTGCCGTCGACCATCAACCGGGATGCGGTCGAGTTCATCAATCGGGTTAAAGAGGAATCAGGCTACGGGCAGGTGTATGTTGCCGGGCTGATGGCCCCGAAAAACGATTGTTATCAGCCGGACGAAGCTCTTTCGGTCGAGCAGGCCGAACGGTTTCATTCGGCCCAGGCGAATGAGCTGGGTGCCACCGAACTCGACTGCCTCATTGCGCAGACGATGCCATCTGTGGCGGAGGCCGAGGGGATGGCGCGCGCGATGATTGCCTCCGGTCTGCCGACGGTGATGAGCTTTTGTATCAACCGTCAGGGGCAGGTGCTCGATGGCACCCCGCTCGACGAGGCAATCGACCGGCTTGATACGCGGTTGGACGGCGCACCGTTGGGCTACTTTGTGAACTGCTCGCATCCGACGTTTGTTCATGCTGAGACGATGAACCCGCGCGCCCTGGCCCGTTTGATCGGGATCTGTGCCAATGCCTCCTCCAGGGATCATTGCGAACTTGAGCAACTGGCGGAAACCGTTGAGGACAACCTTGCCGAATGGACCGATGCCATGGTGCAGCTCAATCAGGCGTATGGCGTCCAGGTGCTCGGTGGTTGCTGCGGGACTGACGACCGCTACTTGCGAGCCATCTGTGAGCAGGTTTGCCGGCCTTCGGGAGACAGCGCGAAACCCTAACAGAATACGAAGAATCGCCTTGACTACCCTAGCTCCCTGCCTAGCATCCATGGTATGCTAAGTCGGCGCAACCCGCACTCGTTCCGGCCCGGCGACGCCACCCCCAACCCGTCTGATCCACCGTCTGATTCGCCGCACTTTGGCCGCGCTTTGGCTGGGAAGATCAGCCCGAAAGATCACCGCAATACCCAGTCTCCACTTTCATTTGATTCAAACTCCGCAAACTCTGATCCATGAAACCCATCAAAGCCGTCCTTCCCACCGCGAATCCCGCTGAGAGGCACCTTCCGCTGCAGACGATCACCGACGCCCACGGCGAAACGAAAACGGCCTTGCAGATTATTCTGGAGGAGCTCTTTGTGGCGGGGGTGGAATCGGTGGCGGTTGTTATCGTTCCGGGTGCCCACGACGACTATTTGCGGGCG
>JARFRT010000457.1 GCA_029287105.1 Akkermansiaceae bacterium
AAGCAATTGAAGATCCTCGAGCAGGCCGGGCTGGTGCGGAGCAGGAAGGAGGGCAGGAACGTGTATTATCGTCTTGGCTCGGATGACGCCGGGCTTGTGGACCGTCTATTGACGTTGATCGCGAGCCTTCCGGATACCGGAGGGGATTTTGACGCGGATCTGGTACGCTATGAGCGGCGGTTGGAAGCGGAGGAGGGGATCATCGATGAAGGCCTTGAGGCGGAGTCGCCGTATGAGGAGGAGGCTGAGGAGTTGCCTTCTCACCTTTTGTAGTGATATGGCGCTAGTCTCTGTATTGGCAACGCATCGGGTTGAAAAATTACACGCAATTTACCAATAATAGCCGCTCTCTGGTGTCTAATGTGGCAGTGAAGGCGTTTATTGTTACAACAGGAGTGGTGATTCTGATCCTTGGAATCGACTCCCCGCGTGCAGAAAACCTGATGTTGTCGGGCTCTCCAGGCAATACGCCTGTCGCTCGACCTGATGCTGGCCGTGATAACAATGCGAGTTTTCATGGTACGTTTGGAGACTCAACAATCCCATTACAAACTGAGTTCGGGGTTGTCCGGGTTCCCACACGGGTCATCGGAAGCATATCGCCTGGCGGTGATGGGCAACACATTTTACTTCGTCTCAGGAACGGGGATGAGATAACGGGGATACCGGAGCGTGGGGTATTCTCGGTGGTAACGAAACAGGGGGAAGTTAAGATCCCCTTTAATGGCTGTGGGAATCTGGGTGTCTACGTGTTTGGCGCCAAAGCCGGAGGGATTGACGTTTATCCGGTCAGAGCGGCCCCGGCGGGTGTTCTCACCAAGGGTCTGGTCGTTCATTTTAGCTTTGATGGCAGCGATCATCAAAAGATCCTTAACCACGCCATGCTCACGGAGCCAGCCACCCTTGTGCATGGACGGCACAAAAACGGAATGCTGTCTCTTGATGGTCAGGGTGACCACCTCATGCTGTCCAACCACAGATTGTTTGAAGAACTCAACGGCTTGACGCTATCTATCTGGGTGAACCTCAACAGCTACGCACCGCGGGGTTATGGCAACGAACACGGCTATCTTGTTAACAAAGGCAAGGACCTATGGTGGAACCCCGCCTGGTGTCTTGGCTATGGCAAAAAATCTGGGCGCGCTCTATTCACCGTTGGGACTGAGAAAAGCCAGGGGCACGCCAAGTGCCGTGTAACCAGCCAAACCAAACTCACACCGGGAAAGTGGTATCACCTCGCTGGTACCTACGATGGAAAGCACGCATCGATCTACGTTAACGGTCGGCTCGAAAGCAGGATTCCCTACAAGGGTAAAATCCGCCGGGACAAGGCACCAATCATCCTAGGTGGAGGCAACCTCAACAATACCGGCTTTGGAAACCACTTTACCACCAACGCCCATATTGATGGTTTTCGGCTCTATAATCGGGCTCTGGCGCCTGCTGAGATCATCCGCTTGTATGACTCTCCTCCTCCCCGGCCCGAATCACGCGCCAGGTGAGGACAACTTCAGTTGCGCGGTAACTGGTGCTTTTTCATGTTCACCCTTGGCAAAGTACTAGCCGTCCGCGCTATAGCCACCCACCGAATTAATATCCAAGTACCCTAGCTGTGGAGGACTGATGGATAGTACCGGTGTTGTGGGTTGCTGCTTCCGGGGCGCATCATTGAATCAGTTGACTCAATGCCTGTTCGATCTCGCGGTGCTTGTCCTCGTCTAACACCTGCGAGCCATCTGGCCGGGTGACGTAGATGGTGTCCATGGCGGCGCCTTTTTCGGTGCAGATGCGGGCGTGGACGGTGTTGAGTCCGAGGGTGTCGATGGTGAGGAACATGTCGTGCAGCAGGCCGATGCGGTCGAGGGCCTGGATATCGATGGCGGTACAGGTGGAGCTGAGTTCGTTTGAAATATGGACGTGGGTGGGAAACGGGATACCTCCCTCCGTGCTGTCGGTGCGTAACAGGTTGGTTTTAGGTTTGAGGTGTTTCTCGGGTTCATAGTCCTTGTGGGGATCCTGATCCTGGTTGAGGGACAGGAATGTCTGAAGAACCCGTTTGCGGTCGCGTTCCGAAGTGACCGGAGCGTGGTCGACGGTGCAGACTTGGAAGATGTCGCAGACGACGCCATCGGTGCGGGTGTAGACGTCGGCGGAGATGATGTTGATTTCGTGGGCGGCGAGGGAGCAGCATACTTTTTCGAGGAAATACGGCCGATTCCATGCGGTGACGATCAGTTCGGTATGGGAGCGGTCATCGCGGTCGATCCAGCTCATGTCGCACTCGAATCCACCCTCATTGGCGGCGGCGGCACGTTTGAGGAATGCTTGGACGGACTTGATATGGATTGAGATGTTGCGTGGTTCCCTGAACCGGAAATAGGGGGCGGGCATCAGGTGGAAGTGCCTTTCCATTTGTTCGTGGAAGGAAGGGCTGAGGGTTTTGCGGCAGCGTTCCAGCAGTTTGTCCTTGTGCTCGGAGAGGATGGATTTGAACTCTTCCTTGCCCTCTTTGAGCCACATACGTGTGGCGTTGTAGAGCTGCAGCATGAGCGTTTCCTTCCATGGCGTCCATGCCTCGTCGTTGGTCCCGTTTGAGTCGGCCCAGGTGAAGAGGAGGAGCGCGTCGAGGTTGCGTTTTTCCTTCATCAGGCCGGCGAATTCTTCGATGACGGAGATGTCCTCGAGGTTCCGACTGGTGGCGTAGCGCCAGAAGGTGAGGTGGTGGTCGACCAGGAACATGATCATGGCGCGGCGCCCACTGCGGATCTGGAGGCGGCGGCAGACCTTGTCCGCCAGTATGGTGGAGCCATCGATATGTTCGCGGACGTTTTCGGCGCGTCCGCTATCGTGCAGGATCAGGGCGAGGTAGAGGGCGTATGGGTCCTGGATGTCGTGGAGGAGTCGGCGGTAGAGTTTTCGGCCGGAATTTTTCTCATCGATCGGGTCGGTCAGGCTGTCGAGTTGGTCGATGCAGCGCAGCGTGTGTTCGTCGGCGGTGTAGCGGTGGAAGAATTCGTGTTGGACGAGGCAGTCCATGGCGCCGAATTCGGGCAGGTAGTTATCGAGGACCTTGGTGCGGTGCATCAGGCGCAGGATACGTGCGACCTCGCCTTTGCGTTCGAGGATGGCGCGGAAGGTTTCGCGGTTTTTGATGTTATAGCGGAATGACCGGTCGATTTTCTTACTGGCGATGTGGATGTATTTCCGGGCCTGCGGGCTGAGTTCCAGCGAGCGGATCTGGCAGTGCTGGAAGAGGCGCATGAGTCGGGACGGATCCTCTTCAAGGCTGTTTTTGTTTTCGAGGAATAGGCGGCCGTTGCGTGCGATGAAGCCGTCGAATTTTTCGGTTTTGGGTTTCTTTTTGCCGAACGGGATCATTTGGAGCAGTCCGTTGCCTGAGCGGTCCTGTTGTTCGATTTCGAAGTATTCCATCAGCGAGGTGCTGTGGGTGTAGATGGCGCGGGTATGGCGGTAGTAATCGCGCATGAATGCCTCGCACCGGCGGAGAATGGTTTTTTGGGGGTAGGCGAAGTTGGTGGCGACGATGCCTTGCAGTCTGAGCGTGAGGATATCGGTGCAGCGACCGGTTTCGTAGTGGAGTTCATTGCGGACACGGTGGACGAAATCGTATCCTTCCCTGAGTTGGCGGCAGGTGCTTTTGGTGATGATTTTGGCATCGACGAGTTCCCCGAGTCGGGTGAAGCCGCATTTGACGCGGGCGACCCAGAGGATGTTTTGGAAGTCGCGCAGGCCGCCGCAGCTTTCCTTGACGTGGGGTTCCTGGAGGAAGACGGTGTGGGAGTATTTTCCGTGGCGTTGGCGCAGGTCCATGCGGCGCAGGTCGAGGAATGCCTCCTGGTTTTTTTTGACACATTCCTTGTCGAAGCGTGTGGTGAAGGATTGGTAGAGTTCTTTGTCGCCAACGATGAAGCGCGCATCCATCAGGGCGGTTTTACTTTGTTGGTCGGCGCGGGCTTCGTTGATGCATTCGGCGATGGACCGGCAGGCGTGCCCGACTTTGAAGCCTGCGTCCCAGAGGATGTAGAGGATTTCCTCGATGGTGGTGGAGATGGACTTGGGCAGTTTATGGGAGGCACGTGGCAGGAGGAAGAGGAGGTCGAGATCTGACGCTGGGTTCAAGTGACGCCGACCATATCCTCCCTGGGCCACGAGGGTGACGGCGGGGGGGGCTCCCTCGTGTCGGCTGATGGCGGCCTTGAACATCACCGACAGCACGGCGTCGAGCAGTTCGGAGCGGGCGGCGGCAATTTCCAGGCCTCCGGCACCCTTGCGGTGGCGTTGGAGGATGTTGGCTTCCTCGGCCTTGATGAAGCGCAGGACGAGGGCCGCGCTTTCCATGCGAGTGAGCTGTCCACTGACAATGGCTTTGAGCTCGCGCTTGGCGTGTTTTTTGAGTTCGGATTTGGATTCGGGTGTAGGCACGGTGAATGAGGAAGTGGATGTTGAATTGTCTCTGGGCGGGGCCGGTTGGGGTCTTGGGCATGTTATAGCGTATCGGGCTGGCGGGACACGCCATTTTTTCCCTTAACAAAGTCATCATGGATTTGTTACAAGGAAGCATGTGGGTGATTGTCAGATTTTACAAGTGGCTGGTGGTGGTTCCGCTTCTTTTGGTGGGCCCGGTATCGGGTCGGTTCGCAGTGCCGAGTCAAAATGAACGGGAAATCGCCGCGGGCGTGCTGGACGGGTTGCCGGTGGAAATGAGGCGTGCCTTCACCGACACCGGCGAATTCTCCCCCATACCTGATCCTGGTGTGAGCGACTGGCTATTTCTGCATAAGGAAAAAGGCCAGACTTATGGTCAGTATGTCAGGTCGAAGCCCAATATTCCGGCGTGGGAACGGAGGATTCTGTACATTCAGCCGATTGGTGAGTTTGGTGGCAAAATGGCGCCGGAAATCGATGTGCTGCGCGAATATACCGAAGCGTATTATGACCCGATGAAGGTGCTGGTATTGCCCGCGACGGGTGCCGCCGGCGTGAAATCGCGGATCAACGGGGGCAAGCGGCAACTGTTGACCACCGATATTCTTGATATGTTGGAGCGGCGGCTGCCCGTGAATGCCTATTCGGTTCTGGGTCTCACGATGACGGACCTGTATGCGGGGGACCCGTGGAATTTTGTGTTTGGTCAGGCGCGGATACGGGCGCGTGTGGGGGTGTTTAGTTTTGCGCGTTATCATCCGTCATGGCGAGGTGAGCGGGCAGGGGATGAAAAGGAGGTGAGGAAGTTGGTATTACGCAGGGCGGCAAAAGTTCTGACGCATGAGACCGGGCACATGTTCGGCATCCGTCATTGCGTTCACTACCATTGCAACATGAATGGGGCGAACCACTTGCAAGAAGCGGATGCGAGTCCGATGCACTTGTGTCCTGTGTGTTTGCGTAAGATGCAGCATGCGGTGAAATTCTCCCCTGCGGCGAGATATCGCAAGTTGATGGCGTTTTATAGGAAACACGGCCTTGATGACGAGTGCCGGTGGGTGGCGGCCCGCTTGAAGAAAATCGACGCTTCTGGAAAATGACTAGCTGCGTTTGCCCTTCGGTGTTGCCAGGAAGTGGCGGACCTCGTTGATTTCCCGTGTATTCAGGATGTCCTCCCTGCGGAGCCATCCTTTGCGGGCGATGCGCACGCCAAAGGCGAGGTACTGCAGTTGTTCGGTGCTGTGTGCATCCGGGTTGACGGAGGTGATGACGCCTTGGTCGCGGGCGTGGTGCCAGTGGCGCCAGTCCATGTCGAGCCGGCGCGGGTTGCAGTTCAGTTCGATGATGGTGCCGGTGCGTGCGGCGCAGTCGATGATTTTTGCCACATTGAGTTCGTAGCCCTTGCGGGTGAGCAGCAGTCGGCCGGTGAGGTGGCCGATCATGGTGACGTGCGGGTTTTCCATAGCGCGGATGATCCGGGCGGTTTGCTCTTTTTCGCTGAGCTGGAACGACCCGTGGATGGAGGCGACGGCGTAGTCGAGCTGGGCCAGCACATCATCCTCAAAATCGAGGCTGCCGTCCTTGAGGATATCGACCTCGGTGCCGGCGAAGAGTTGGAAATCGTCCCATTGCTTGTTGAGGGTGCGGATTTGTTCGACCTGTCTCAGCAGTCGGTCCGGGTGCAGGCCGTTGGCTTGGAATTGGGCTTTTGAGTGGTCGGCGATACCGAGATACTGCAGGCCGAGGTCGCGTGCGGCCTCGGCCATTTCCTCGAGGGAGTTTTTGCCGTCGGACTCGGTGGTGTGGTTGTGGAAGGTGCCGCGCAGGTTTTCGAGTTCGACCAGGCGCGGGATCTCGCCCTTGTCGGCGGCCTCGATCTCGCCCTGGTTTTCGCGCAGTTCGGGCGGGATGCGGTCGAGTTCGAGGATGCGGTAAATGTCTGCCTCTTCTTTGACGGAGGGGGCGGCAGGCGAGGTTTTGTCCTTGGGTGTGAATCCGTATTCGTTGAGCGACCAACCGTAATTGAGCGCGCGCGACCGCAGCGCGATATTATGCTCCTTGCTGCCCGAGAAGTACTGGAGGGCGAAGGGGAACTGATCGTTGGAGACGACCCGGAGGTCGCACTGGAGACCGTTTTCGAGTCGGATCGCGGCCTTGGTATCACCGCAGGCGATGACGGAGTGGACTTCGGGAAGGGTGGTGAAAAACTCGGTGATCGCGCTTGGTTTTGAGGACGCGACGAGGAAGTCGAGGTCGTGGAGGACTTCCTTGCTTCGGCGGTAGGATCCGGCGATGGCGGCACGCAGGGTGTCCGGGTGCTGGCGCAGGGTGTCGAGGAGGGTTTCCGCCAGGGGGGCGACGTCGCCGAGCCGGAAGAGGTCGGCGAACTGCTCTTTCAACTCGATCGAGGCGAGCAGTTTTTCGATGGATTTCTGACCAAACCCGGGCAGGGCGGCGCCGCGGCCGTCGGTGCAGGCGCTGTCTCTTATACACATCTGACGCTGCCGACGATGTTAGCACAGTGTAGTGCTCGGGGGGGGGGGGGTGGGGGCGGGGGGGGGGGGG
>JARFRT010000478.1 GCA_029287105.1 Akkermansiaceae bacterium
GCTCACTCCACTCGACCTTGGTTGAAACAGACCCGCTGTTTCGCGACATGATCATCACCCCAAACTTAATGACAAAACCTTCAACCCTGCCACGTATCCTAGCACGTAAGCCTACCATCACATGAAATACCCATTGCACCGCACCCTGCTCGCCGCAGCCATGATTGGCTGTCTCGCGACCGCTCATGCCGCCGACGGACCCACCCCGGTCCGCACACTCGGCCCCACCGGCCTGGAAATCGACCTCCGGAAGGACAACACGATCAAGATAACCAAGGTCCAGCCCGATTCGCCCGCCGATGGAAAATTCACCGAGGGCCAGGTCATCACCGCCATCAATGGCAAGTCCGTGCCCGAAGGCTTCTGGGAGCACCGCAAGTTCCTCGCCAACCAAATCACCACGGCCGAAGCCAGTGACGGCAACATCACTTTCACCACCAAAAGCGGCGAGGTCACCCTGACCCTGCCGATGCTCGGCGACTTTAAACCGACCTGGCCGGTCGATTGCCCGAAAACCGACAAGATCATCGCCGCCAACGCCGCCTACCTCCGCCACAAGGCAAGCAAGGGAGGGCTGTCCAAGCCGAAGATGACCGATGCACTGGGCATCCTCGCACTGCTCTCAACCGGCGAAGAGCAGGACCTTGATGTCGTCCGGGGCATCTATAAGAAACTCGTCGCCGACTTCAATCCGGACAAGACCGGGGCCCACACCTGGCACCTCGGCCACCAGGGCATCGCGGCCTGCGAATACTACCTGCGCACCGGCGACCAATCGGTAATGCCCTACATCAACGCCATCTGCGGTGCCGCCCGACGCTACCAGGTGCAGGGGGGCTGGTACCACTGGGCCACCGCCGCCAACCCGAAATACGGTGTCGTCAATGCCACCGGCACCAACTTGCTCACCACACTGCTGCTCGCCAAACACTGCGGCGCTGAAGTGGACGACGACACCCTGCTCGAATCGCTCCGCTTCTTTTACCGCTTCGTCGGCCATGGCACCAATGCCTATGGCAATGGCCGCCCGGAAACCGGACTCGGCAGCAACGGCAAAACCCAACAGATTGCCGCCGCCATGCAGATCGCTGCCAAGTCGGACCAGCCCGGTATTTATGCCATGGCCCGCGATCAGGCCGCATCAGCCTCGCTCTACGACTACACGGCCATGCTCGGCGGCCACACCGGCCCGATCGGCCTGATTTGGTACAACCCGGTCGCGTCACTGCTGATGGAGCAGAAACCCGATCTGTTCCGCAGCCGTCAGGACCAGGTCCGCTGGTGGTATGAACTCTCACGCCAGTTCGACGGCTCGTTCGTGATGTCCAGCGCCCGCGGCTACGACAACACCGAATACGGCCATGCCACGGTGCTTGGCCTGACTGCCACCCGCCGCCAGTTGCAGATCTTCGGGGCACCCACCTCGAAGTTCGGCAAGTCCTTCAGCCTCCCCGAGCGCCCGTGGGGCCGCCCCGCCGACGTCGCCTTCCTGACCATCGACGGCAGCCCGAACTACCGTCCGCTGGACCCGGTCCCGCACCTCGAATACGAAAAGATCAAGACCGCCACCAAGGCCCAATTACGCCAAGTCGCCGGCCACCCGCAGCACGCACTCCGCCAGGCGATCAGCGGCGCCATCCGCGCCGGTGGCCACGACGATCTGATCGAGGAACTGCTCGCCTCAAAGAATCCTCTGGAACGCCACACCGGTTGCCTGTCGATCAACCAATTTGAACCATGGCGCCTGCGCTACAGCAAGGGCTGGGCATCCGCCGACTCCATCGAGCCAGAGCGATTCACCCAAACCATGTTCGACCGTCTGGTTGCCATGGTCAAAAACCCGGACGAAGCCATCTGGCTGGTCGACCAGGCGCTGCTCGCCATGGCCCTCGCCAAACCGGAGCAGACGGCCGCCCACATCGACACCATCACCCCGTGGCTCGACCACGAAGAATGGTGGTTCTATGAATCCGCCAGCATCGCGCTCTCACCCTTGTTACAGAAGCCTGACCTTGCCGCCAAGGTCATGCCTCTGATCGCCAAGGTCCACGCCACCATGGAGCACGCCCGTGCTCAAGGAACCATCATCTATCTACTGAAGAAGAACGCCGACAGCATGCCCGCGGAGTCACGCAAGCTCGCCGGCGAGATGCTGCGCACCGCCTACGCCGGCACCCCGACGCAGACATGGGAGGAAGGGGACATGGACCTCTCCGCGATCACCAGCGTCGCCCTCGCCAATTCCCTGGCGGCCGCCCTCGACATCGCACCGGAACTCGCCCCCGCCCTGGCCAAGATCAGTGTGGCGCGGCTCAAGGACCTCAGCCCGCGCGAACGCGGACTGCACATCGACGCCCTCGTCCAGGCGGCCAAGAAGCTCCCCGAAACCGAACGCAGAAAGGTCGGCAAGATCCTCAATACCCACTACCGCTCGGCCATCTTCGACGAATATGGCGACGTCCTCAGCCCGGACAACCGGGGCTCGGTGAATGCGATGGTCAAGCCGCTCAACAAGATCATCGATATCGACCAACTAGCCGGAATGCCGATCGGCTGGAAGCTGCTCGGTCAATCGGACGGTGGCGACCACGACTGGCTTTATGCCTCGTTTGAGCCCGCTGAAAAGATCAAGTCCGAGCAGAAAAGCCGCTACCGCAAGGTGACCATTCCCGCGGAGTTCGTCGACTGGTTCAAGCCGGACTACCAACCGGATCCGGCACGCTGGGTCAAGGTCACCGCCAAGGCCGGTGCCGCGGCACCAGAGAAATACCGCGACCAACCGGCGTGGAAGACCGCACCTCACCTCGGAGGCGAGGTTACCATGGTCCGTAAGACCATCGAGATCGACGACCTCGACCAGGCGCTGCTGCGTCTCGCCATCTTCAGCCGCCAAGGCTATCGCGTCTACGTCAACGGCACGATGGTCGCCGAACAAAGCGGGCGCTCGAAAACCTGGCAGCCGCGCATGGCCTATGCCAAGCCAGGCGACAAGCTCTATCAGGCGCTCAAACCCGGCACCAACGTGATCGCCGTCACCAGCTTCCTGCAGTATTTCAAGGGAAAGGAAGGCGACCTCGAGGTCTATCTCGAAGGTCTCAAGGAATTGCCCAAGCCGAACTGATGAAACCGGGTGTTTCCTCGTTGGATCTGAAGAAGGGCGCGAAAGCCGTTTTATGATGAAGTGGCGCCAAAGTGCCTACGCCCATCCTCGCACCAGCCGCTGCCGTGAAGGATCAATACAACCGCCTCGGGCTGAAATAAACGGGGATGTTAGAAATTCATTATCCAAACCCATTCCATCAAAGCGACTGCCTTGGATGAAGATTCAGGCGTCTCCGGTGAAAGGCAGGGGCGCATTCATACGTTTAGAAAAAGGCAGCGGTTGTGCAACGATTCCGCACCACCCCAAATGCAACGAGCCATGCACAGCGGTCATTCTCGACCAGAAGCCCCAAGGCAACCATCACCCGATCCAACAATATTCCCATCATGTCATACTCTAGAGACTTCCTTGCCCTCACCAGCGTTTTTCTGATCACGATCGCCGGCCCCGCGGCTGCCATCGTCGAGCCCGACAACCAAGGACGCTGGATCAAACCGACCGGCATCGGCCCCGACAAAGAGGTGCCGGGTTTCCTTGTCAATCTCGGCCCTACCGGTGCCCGCGCCATCCTCAAAGAAAACTCATTCGTGGTGAAACACGTGTTTCCCCAATCCCCAGCCGACGGAAACTTGAAGATCGACGATGAAATCACCGGCATCGACGGCACGAAACTCGCCAAACACACGTTCGGCAAGTTCTACGGCATGAAATATGACATCGGCTACGAAGGCCCTATCATGGACTTTGGCAATGCCATCGAAAAAAGCGAAGGAAGCAACGGCCACCTGAACCTCGACATCATCCGCGACGGCAATGCCATGGAAGTCACGGTGAAGCTCAAAGCCATCGGCAAGTTCAGCGACACTTTCCCCCACCATTGTGCCAAGTCCAAAATGCTCGCCGCCAACGCGATCGATTACGTGCTCGATCACCAGGATGAACACTCAGGGTGCGTTCACGAAAAAGGAACCCGCGCCCTTGCGCTGCTGGCACATGGGAAAACAAAAGAGGCCAAAAAACTCGCTCACTCATGGAATAAGATGCCGACTGAAAAATCGTGGACGTGGTTCCCCTCTTACCAATGCATTTTCCTCAGCGAGTATTACCTGCAAACCGGCGACAAGGGGGTTCTGGACACGATCCGGAAGCTGACCGAGCGCCTCTACCTGTCGCAGGTCATCGATCCGGAACTCTACAAAGACAGCATGCATGGTGGAAAACCACAGGCCAAGAACTTCCTCAAGGGCGGCAACGGCCATGGTGCCCGGATCGCAGGATATGGCACGATGAGCATCACCACACTTCTCGCCATGTTATCCTGGGAGCTGGCAGAGGATTGCGGTGTTGAAATCAACGAATTCAACCTCAACCTCGCCTACGACTGCATCCACACGCACACCCACCAGTCGGGCTACATGGGATATCGTTTCGGCACGGGAGCCTACACCCCTGTCGGCCGACAAGGGCTCTCCATCCTGGTTCACCAAGTGGCCGGGGATCGCGACCAGCAAGACTACGTCAAGCGGGTCACCAAGCACCTCGCCAAATCAAAAACCCGACTCAATGACGGACACGGCGACAATGCCCAGGCGGTCATTTGGGGGCTGATTGGAATACAACAATCGGGCGACGAAAAAGCGACCCGCGAAGTGCTCGATTACAACAAAGCCTTCATCAACATGGCCCGCACCCACGACGGTGCCTTTGTGATCCAACCCGGTCGCAACGCCGCGGAGAAAGCCTACTACTTGTCACCGCGCATCCACCTGACTTCCGGCATGGCAATCATCCTCGGAATGGCTGATCCCAAACTCAAAATTCAGGGACACAAGGCTGCGCGGTAACAACCACTCAATTGCCACCCTGGGCCATTCATTGGCGACTACTTTTCATGAATGAGGAACGGCTCACTCGCCTTCCACCAACGCTCGAACTCCATGCTCATCTCACGCGCGAGATCGGGCTGTTTCGCGGAAAGGTCATGCTCCTGCCCGGGATCCGCCAGGCGGTCGTAAAGGCCCCATCCGCCACCCGGTGAGGCGGCACGGTGGAATTCCGGATGATCGGTGTAGCCGCGCCCCATGCTGGCGGTCTTGACCCGCACGAGGTCATAATTGCCACGTCGGACCATTGCCCCTTCATACTTGTGCCGGTCCCGCTTGCCCGGCGCCCATCTGGCCACGTGGGCATGCAGGTAGCGGTCCGGCCAACTGTCATCTTTCCCGGTCAGGAGAGCCCATGCCGAACGACCCTCAACCTGCCCAAGCGCAGGATGAACCAACTCCGCCCCGGCCACTTGCGCCAGCGTCGGCAGCACATCGATGTGCGCGCAACTCTCTGTGACGTCGCCGGGTTTCAGCACTCCCGGCAGTCTCCAGAACGCCAGCGCCCGGGTGCCTCCAAGCCAAGCCGTCGTCTTGTGGCCACGCATATGCATGTTGTAAGCGTCCACCCCATCAGTTCCACCGTTGTCCGTCACCAACAGCACCAGGGTGTTTTTTGACAGTCCCTGGTGCTCGAGGAAATCCATCATTTCGCCGAGGATCCAGTCGACCTGCAGCATTTCGGCAAAAAAAAGATTTCGTCGTGGTGACACCCCCAGCACACCTCGCTCATCCGCCGCCTGCATCTGCCGTTCCATCTCCTTCACAAACCGCTCTTCGGCCCAGTAGCCACGGTGCGGGTCGTAGGTCGCATAATAGCAGAAGAATGGCTCGTCCCTCTCATGCCCCATGAAAGCCATCGCTTCCTTGGCAAACAACTGATCCTGCGGCCCCTTCATCGGACGCCTCTCTCCATTGCGGAGGAACACCGGATCCAGCGGCTTGTGTTGGGCCGCGGCCGCATCATTCTCGGCGATCACCCCGATATCGAAGCCACGCTTCCAGGGCACATACTCGTCTTGATCCCCCAAGTGCCATTTGCCAAACATCCCGGTCGCATACCCGGCACGCTTGAGCACCTGTGGCAAGGTCACACACTCCGGGTTCATGCGTTCCATTCCATGGATCGTATGTGTCACTCCGGAGCGGAACTCATGCGCTCCGGTCATCAGCGCCGCCCGGGTGGGTGCACAGGTCGGGCTGACCATGAAGTCGGCCATCCGCACACTCTCGCCATGCAACCTGTCAAAATTGGGTGTCTTAAGCCACGGGTGCCCCTGCGCACTCATGTCGCCAGAACCCATGTCATCAACCACGATCATCAGGATGTTGGGCCGCGGCGCCGCCATCGCCACGCCAGCGAAGGTGACAAGCACGGCAAGAATTCGTAAGTTCATGTGCTGCCATACAGCCCGGAATTTCATTTTGATCAAGTTTTTTGGGTCGGTATGGCCCCCGCCATCAAGGTCCCGATCCTGGGCTTTCGCTCGACGGGGATTTGCTGCTCCACCCCTATCCGCACCACCAAAGGGGTTGCTTTGGAAAAAAATGACTCCCCCCTTCGAGAAAGAGCATGGCATCCAGACACGTTTAATGACACGTATAACAGCAGCAGCGATGATGTGATCGGCGCTGACCCATACATTTTCCTGTCCACCCCCGTCCAATAACGACTCATGCATTCATCACACGTTCTCATCCTCTCCCTGTGTCTGGTCTCACTATGTGCATCGGCAGCGCCCAAGCCCAACGTGGTGATGGTCATCACCGACGACCAAGGCTACGGCGACCTCGGCTGCACAGGCAACCCGGTCATCAAGACGCCACATATGGATGCACTCGCGGCAGAGTCATCACAGCTCAGGGATTACCACGTCGCCCCCACCTGCTCGCCCACGCGCGCCGCCCTGCTCACTGGCCACTGGACCAATCGCACCGGTGTCTGGCACACCATCATGGGCCGCTCGATGCTGCGCTCCAATGAGGTCACCCTCGCTCAACTCTTGAAGAACAACGGCTACACCACCGGCATGTTTGGCAAGTGGCACCTCGGAGACAACTTCCCCTACCGCCCGCAAGATCGCGGCTTTGACCTCACTTATTACCACGGCGGTGGCGGTGTCGGCCAAACCCCCGACTACTGGGACAACTCCTACTATGATGGCAGCTATTTCAGAAACGGCGAACCCGAACCCGCCAAGGGCTTCTGCACCGATGTCTTCTTTGAACAAAGCCACGCCTTCATCCGCCGATGCGCGCAGGAGAAGAAACCCTTCTTCGCCTATATCTCCACCAACGCGCCACACGGCCCCTTCCACTGCCCAGAGAAGTATATGGCACTTTATCCAGATCAGCCGAAAACAACTCAGGCCTTCTTGGGCATGATCACCAATATTGATGAAAATCTCGGCAAGACCCGGAAGCTCCTCGAAGAACTCGGCATCGAGGACAACACCATCTTCATCTTCACCACCGACAACGGTACCGCCGGTGGCATGAACGTCTTCAATGCCGGCATGCGCGGCCAGAAAGGCTCTGAATACGACGGCGGCCACCGCGTTCCCTTCTTTCTCCACTGGCCCAAAGCTGGGCTCAACAAGAAGTATGTGAGCGATCAGATCTGCCACGCTATCGACGTCGTGCCCACACTCCTCAATCTGACCGATTCCAGAGCCCCCGAGGGCCATGAGTTTGATGGCATATCCATTCGTGCACAGCTCGATCCCCGCATCAAAGAAGATAAGGTGCACCGCTACATCGTCACCGACTCCCAACGCGTGGTCGATCCCATCAAGTGGCGCAAGTCCGCCGTCATGGATGACCGCTGGCGGCTGATCAACGGCGAGGAGCTCTACGACATGGATGCCGACCCCGGCCAAAAGAAGAACATCGCCAAGGATCATCCCGACCAGGTGAAGAAAATGCGCGACTTCTACGATCAATGGTGGGCCGAACTCGAACCCACCTTCGCCGAGACCACCGAGATCTACATCGGCCATCCCGATGCACCACAAGTCACCGTCACTGCCCACGACTGGCTGGAGGTGCCTCACGCTCCGCCATGGAACCAGGCCCAGATTCGCTGGGGCGGTCGCGAGGGCCGCGGCGGCAAATACGACAGCGCCAAATTTCAGGGACATTGGGCCGTCAAAGTGATGCAGAGCGGGACCTACGAAATCTCTGTCATGCGCTACCCGGCAGAAGCCGACACTCCGATCCGTGCCGCCATGCCTGCGGGAGAAAATGTTCCCGGTGCCAGCCGTGCCTACCGCTGCACCAAAGGACTCGCCTTCCCCTTCACCAAAGCCGTGCTCAAGATTGATGGCAAGGAAATCGCCCGGCAAGCGGTTAACAAAGACGACACCCAAATCACTTTCACCACCGAATTAGAGGCAGGCTCTCACCAATTGGCTCCCGTCTTCCTCTTGGAAGAAGGTGGCGAAGTGGGAGCCTATTACGCCATCATCACCAAAAAATAAAGCCTGTCAGAATAGTCCCACGAACCGAACCACCCCAAAAAATGCCGGCGATTCTCCTCCTCCTCCTTTCCGTCATTGCAGCCACGGCCAGGCCGAACCTGATTGTGATCATGGCCGATGACATGGGCTATGGTGATGCCTCCTGCTACGGGGGATCCATCCCGACACCCCACCTCGACCGAATGGCGGCGCAGGGTATGCGCTTCACCGACTTCCACTCCAGCGGCCACGTCTGCAGCCCGACGCGTGCCGGCCTGATGACCGGTCGCTACCAGCAGCGTGCGGGCATTCCTGGCGTCATCAATGCCGACCCGAAAATCGACGCTCACCACTTTGGCCTGGACCCTGAGCGGGAAATCACCTTCGCCAGATTACTCAAAAAGGATGGCTATGCCACCGCGGCCATCGGCAAATGGCATCTGGGCTACACGCCCAAGTTCAATCCGACCCACCATGGTTTCGACACCTTCCGCGGTTTCGTCAGCGGCAACATCGATTACCAATCCCACTACGACCGCATGGGCAAGTTCGACTGGTGGAATGGTCTGGAAAAGTCACAGGAGCCCGGCTATTCAACCCATCTCATCACCCGCCATGCCCTGAACTTCATCGAGGAGCAAAAGGACAAACCCTTCTGCCTTTACGTCGCCCACGAGGCCGTGCACGCCCCTTGGCAAGGCCCGAACGACCCGGCTGTGCGCGGGCCTAACAAAAAGGCGGGCGTCAAGTGGCCCGGGCGACAGCGCGCCTTCAAGGAAATGCTCATTGAGATGGACAAGGGGGTGGGCGAAATCCTCGCCAAAGTCGAAGCCCTCGGTCTGTCAGAGAAGACCTTTGTCTTCTTCCTCTCCGACAATG
>JARFRT010000343.1 GCA_029287105.1 Akkermansiaceae bacterium
TCTGCGCGGGGAGTTGGAGCGTAGCCATGCCGGGGAAGCATCGGCTCGCGGAAGAAGCGCGGGCAAGGGATGCAACCCTATACCCGAATAAGTGTAACCCATGCGTTGAACCAACAGTGTGACCTGTGTTCTGAGCCTTACCCCGGTGCCTTGGGTTAATCATTCATTGTTCTCCGGCTTGGGTTGGGGCTTGGGTTTTGAATTCGGGGGCTCGCGCAAAGCCGCAGAGGCGCAGAGGGTTTCGATGGGAGTGTGGCTTGGGTTGCTACTTCGTTTGGGAACCACGGAAGGTACGGAATACACGGAAGGGCTTGGGTTGCTATTTCATTTTTTGACCGCGAAAAAAGACGAAATGCGCGAAAGGGGGACTTGGGTTGTGGGCTTGGGTTGCCGAGGGACAGGAGTGTCCCTCCTCCCTAGGCCTTCGGTATTTTGACCGCGAAATGACGCTCAAGTTCTTCCGAGCTAAGCCTGTTCGCCTTGGATTGCCCATTTTCGATTTCCCATTTTCTTACTCCCCCTTGGTATTTGGAGTTTAAGACTTAGAGTTTCCCTCCTTTGGCATTCGCCTTGATGAGGGCGATGGATTTTTGGGCGAAGCGTTGGCCGAGGGTTTTGTATCCCTCCGGGGTGTAGTGCAGGTCGTGGATGATGGTGCCATCGGGCTGTTTTCGGTCGTTGAGGTCGTCGGTGTCGACCCAGGCGCCGCGCGGGTGGGACTCGGCGAATTCCTGCTGGGTTTTGCGGATGTATTTTTTGCCCACCAGGCGTTTCTGTTGGTCGAGGCCGCAGTCGCTGATGCGACCGATGACGATGTTGATGTCGTTGAAGGATATGTCGGTCTGGATTTGCCAGATCAGCTCCTTGAGATACACATCGTAGGCGGTGTTGTTGAGATCTGACTCGCCCTGCATCCAGACGAAGGTGACGGTCTTGAGTTTTTCCCCCTTGATGGCGGCCTTGACGCCTTTGATCAGGGTGTCGTAAAAGTGGCCTCTTACCTTGGGCACGCGGCCTCGGGTGGGGGGCGGGAATTCGTGGTTCGACTTCGCCCAACTTCGGATCGACGCCCCGCTGTAGGCGCTTTTGGCAACGATGATGTTGTCTTTGCCAAATGCCTTGGTGACGGCGGGGGTGAATGACACCTCCGGCTTCATCCCGGCCATGTTTGACTGGCCGGAGAGGATGAACAGGTGCTTACCGCTGTCTCCAGCCGCGCAGATGAGGGCGGGTATCAGGGCCAGCAGTATGCATACGGCACCGATGACTGATTTCATCGTACTACTTCACAGGGGTGAGGGTGAAGCACCTGATACTCAGACCTTTGTTGGGAGCTTTCAAGGTGAGTTGCAACTTGTTTTTCCCTGCCTTGAGTTCCATCGGCACGGGTTGGGTCTCCATCCACTCGCCGAGGGTGTAGGGCACGGCAACTTCGTGCATGTTGCGCCGGTTGGCCCGGATGGTGAAGGATCTATCCACGGTGACGGTGACCACGGTGGCGGTGAAGTTGTAGGTTCCAGCCTCGGGAAGAGTGACGGTGTAGGATCGAAGTTCGGGGCGATTCCCGGCCAGGTTGTAGTGCAACTGCACAAACTTCTCGTCGAAGCTTTTCATGAAGCGGATTTTCTCGGTGCTTTCCGGCTTCGAGCAGGCGGCGACCGGGATAGTGATCACGCCATTTTTGTCGGTGGTGATGGTTTTATCGGCCTCGGTGAGATCGACCTGGGGGAACTCCTTCTCTTTCTTTTCAGATGAGCCATCCTCTTCAATCCAATCGGAATTGGGGGATATCGCAGGCTCATTTGACTCGGCAAACTCGGCACCGACGGATTCGAGCTCTTTCAACTCGGCATCTTCCACGATGGCCAGTTTTTTGTAGTGGGCCAACGATTTCCAGAAGCCACCGCCGACGCCGAATTGCATACGGGCAACGATGGGTTCACCGAAGGCATCGCCCAGCCAGTTCGCCCGGTGCACCTGGGTGTATTCCTCCGGCTTTCTGCGCGCTCTGGATTCCAACTCGAAGTCGAGACCGCACTGTCCGCGAAAATGGTTGTGGGTCCAGTGGGCGCCGAAGACGGTGACCCATCCATCCGGCGTCCAGTGGCTGATGGCGGCGTGCCCGGTTTGGGGAGCGGGACGTGAAGGAATACCAAAAGCGTGGGTCGCGGCTCTGCCGGTGAATGCCCGTGGGCCACAGATGCCTCCCTCGAGGAAGAAATCCTGCATGCTGGAGAGGTTCAGATCAGGGCGGACCGGCCGGGAAACACTCGACGTGTAGGGCACATCGGTTTTGACGATGCGGCAGTAGCGCCACCTGTAATCGAGCTTCATATGGTCGGGGCGGTAATTGCGGATCATTTTTCTCATCCACGTCACGGATTCAAGCGGCCTGAACGGGAACAGAAAGCGGCAATCCCAGCCGGTCAGCGTGGGGAAAGCAGGATCCAACTCCTTGTTGAGGTACGCCTTTTCATAATTTAAGTAGAACTCGGTGATGGCCTCGGGTGCGGTTTTCCCCTCGGGCACGTGGTTTCCATCGGGGTGCTCGAGAGAACTCGCGAGTGCCCAGAGGCGGAAAAACTCCTTATCCACCGCATTCTTGCTGGCTTTCTGGATGGCTTTGTAGTTGCGGACCGCCTGGCCGTACTTGTTTTGGTAGGCCCCGCCCAATTCCATGACATCGACAATCAACTTGTCGTCGCCAAGCAGCAGATCGACGTAGGCTTTCTCCTCTTCGCCGAGGCTGGCAAAGGCAGCCATCTCGCGGGCACCGGCTGTCAAGAGGGCGCACTTGGCGAGTTGGGCGTGCATTTTCTGACTGTTCAGGAATGGCTCCACCTCCTTGAGCACCGCCCTTGCGGCGAGCAAGGCATTGGCTTGCGCTTCGGCATAAGCCGGGTTGCCGGCACTGAAGGTCACCGGTGCTATTTTCAGGCCCTGCGGGTTGGGCAATTTCGGCAGCTTGGCAATCGCGCCATGGGCGGCGAAATACGTCGCACTCTTTTTCGCATCCATGGGGGGAAGGGACGCCACGATCTCTTTCTTGAGGGCGGCGAGCGTGGTTGTGTACGTGGCCAGGAGCTTTGCGCCCTGCGGGGTGAGGGGCTCGGGCTTTTTAGCCGCCGTGGAAACCTGGCACAGGCCCGTGAGGACCACTACCGCTGCAGAAAACACGCTGATGATTTTTTGTTGCTTCATAACCTAAGATTTCCTCCTAAACGTTGATTGGGCGGGCGTTCTTTCAATCTATCGCGGAATATCCGTAAGGGGT
>JARFRT010000499.1 GCA_029287105.1 Akkermansiaceae bacterium
TTTGATGCCGAAGGCAGTCTTTTTAGTGCGTAGGCCGAGCGTCTGGAAAATCGACCCGACACCATGGCTGAGGTGGGAGCAGAGCAGTCCCATGGCGAGGATGTAGAAAAGAACGACCGGGATGCTTTGGAAGCCGGCGACGGTCATCGCCCAGTTCTGGTGGAAATTAGCGAGTTGTTTCAGATCCGCCTGCACCCGCACGGTGTAGTGCAGGATATGGAAGACAAAGAAGACGAGGATCGTCAGTCCGCTCCAGATCATGATGCGCGACGAGCGGGATGCCACCATGGTTGCGTCCTTCTGGTAGCGTGCCGGGCGGGCAATGCGGTTGGACGCGGTCAACTGGATGGTGGCAATGATGTGGAGGACCAGTGACACCAGCATGGTGGCACGGAATAGCCAGATGCCCCAGCCATGCAGCATGGTGTGGAGAAAATCAGCGTAGTGATTGAATGCCTCGGAGCTTTGAAAGATCAGGAGGTTGCCAACGAGGTGTCCAGCGAGGAACACAACCAGAAAGGCTCCGGTCAGAGCGACGACGATTTTTTTACCGATGGATGAATGCCAAAAACGGCAAAGGGCGCAGGTGGATAAGCTCATAGAAAAATTGGGGCGTTTATGCGGGCACGGGCTGTTTAGGGAAAAGATGGCTAAGAAGCAAGAGCCAACAGGAAAGAATCAAGATATGACCGACAAAATAGCTAAAATGCACGAGGCCTGCCGGAATTGTACCGGCAGGCCTCGTTGGGGAGGGATTTCTGAGCGAACGGCTCTAGAAGGAGAACAGCTCGTCGTCCTTGAAGAAGCGTTTCAGCTCGGCGGCGGCATTTTCCGGGCTGTCGGATGCGTGACAGACGTTGGTCATCATGTCCTCGCCAAAGTCCCCACGGATCGTGCCTTCCTCGGCTTCCTTGGAGTTGGTAGGCCCGAGCAGGTCACGCACGCGGGTGATGACGTCCACGCCCTCCAGGGCAAGGGCGATCACGGGGCAGCGACTCATAAAGGCGGCGATTTCGGGGAAAAACGGCTTGTCGGCGACGTGGGCGTAGTGCTCGGTGAGGATCGCGTCATCGAGCTGCATCATCTTGATGCCGCGGATGGTGAAGCCTTCCGCCTGGAAGCGCGCAAGGACGGTGCCGACGATTTTTTTCTCAACGGCGTCGGGTTTGAAAAGGATCAGTGTTGTTTCAGTTGCCATGATCGTGGCTGTAGCCCCCGATTCCTTGCTTGGCAAGCAGGAATACTTCTTGTCGAACTGTTTTCCGGGAGCTGCTGGCCAATGCCATCGCGAGCATTCGCGCTGCCTGGTGTGGGCCGTTTATGGGGGAGGGCGGGTTCCGTCCGGGCACCGGGGCGCTTCGGACCGGGGTGTCCCATGCCGATCAACCCATTCAGCGTGCCGCCTGTGCCTTCATGTCGCGCGGGTAGCCGTCGTGCCAACGGTGCGGGGTAATGCCGCGGTCGTTCGGCAGCATAGGGTCGAGCTCGAACACACTGCCGACTTGGGTGATGTGAACGTTGCCTCGTGTCTCGTTTCTGCGCAACTCGCGCTGGTTTCGCTCGCCGAGCGTTACCCACAGCAGGCTCTTGAATTTTTTTTCCCCGTCGTCCCACACCGCCTTCCCTAACAGTTTTCCGGTGTAGGTGGATTTATTCCACCGGGAGTCGGAGTGGAAGTGGAACTCACCCTCGTATTGGAGTTGATAGAGCTGTTCGTTGTTGGCCGTGATCTTCACCCGGAGCCGGGCATTTTTTACCGCCGCGGCAGGCCAGGATACACAGCCTAGCATCATGTGGTTATCCAGAGTGAGGTGATGAAGCGCCCTGCCTTGGACGTCTGCCGTTGTCCCGACTTCAAGCTTCTCCGGCAAAAGTGTGCGCGCGGTTTCCGGGGTCAGCCAGAGGCGGTCGAGCTTATAGTAGTCGGGGTGCCGCTGGTCGAAGAGCTCCATCGGTTCAAATGGGTAACTCCGCGTGGTGGTGCGGATTTTGATCCAGTCGGCAGGTGGTTGCACCAGGTCCTTGCGGTGCATCGACCGCTGGTCTAACGAAAGTGGTTTTGCCGCGAGACGGTCTCGTTGAGGCATCGCCCGATAAGTGCGGAGCGATTGCTTTAGCAGGTCGTGGCATTTGCGCGTATCGATGTGCGGCCAACCCGCGTTGCAGCATTGAATGAATTTTCCCGAGGGTGTGACCGCATAAATCCCCTGGTGGATACCATTTGCCGCTCCGGTGAGGGATTTTCTGAGAAATTGAAACTCTCCCTTCGCTTTTGCCGCATCAGGCAAGTGGTTGTAATCGACGTCACTGGCGGCGACGGAGACAAAGTTCTGGCTCACAAACTTGGCGATATCGGCATCGTTAAAGACAAACTGTCTTGTTTTCACGCCATTCTGTCAGCAGTTCGCGCGGGGGTCGCCGAAGTAGAGCCAGAGCAATAGCGGCTTGTCCTGCTTCTGTGCCTCTCGCTGGCCGTCGATCACGGTGGAGTGCCACTGCACTTTCTGGTAGTTGAGGTCGCCTGGTTTCAGTCTCACGTATTGGGCAACCTGATCGAAGTTTTTCCATGTTAGCGTATCCGGTGCCTTTACGGGAGCGGCGTGGATTGTGGCAC
>JARFRT010000023.1 GCA_029287105.1 Akkermansiaceae bacterium
CCCACCACAGTCGGCACGAAGACCGCCACGGCTACCAGTTCGGCCAGACCTGTTATGATGTCAATACCGACAACCTCCCGGCCGTCCGCTTAAGCTGGGACGAGGCCACCGCATTCTGCGCCTGGCTGGCAAAGAAATCAGGCAAAAATATATCCCTCCCCAGCGAAACCCAATGGGAATGGGCGTGCCGCGCCACCCGCGCCACCCCCTTCTGGTTCGGCTCCCACGGCACCGACTTCCACCTCTTTTCCAACCTCGCCGACCAACGCCTCCGGGAATACGCCGACGACTCCGCCAAAGGAAAATACAGATACTTCAGTTGGCAGAAAATCCCCAAGCCGAACCGCTACGAAGCCTACGCCCCGCGCGTCGATGACATCGATGACGGCAGCTTCCTCGCGCAAGCACCTAAAAAATATAAGCCGAACCCGTGGGGGCTCTACGATATGCACGGCAACGTCGCCGAGTGGACCCGCTCAGCCTACCGCCCCTACCCCGCGAACCACTCACCTTCCAGCAACCCACCCGACGCCCTGCGCGTCGTCCGCGGCGGCTCATGGCGCGACCGCCCCCACCGCGCCACCGCCAGCCACCGCCTCCCCTACCCCCGCTTCCAGAAAGTCTACAACGTCGGGTTCCGCATCATTGCTGAATGAGTAAAAACATAGGGAAGATCAATCCTTCCAGCCCCAACGGGGCGTAACTGCAACAGCCCGGGGTCAGCGAGGAACGAGCGCAGCCCCGGGTATTGCATGCATTCATCATCCGCGCCCTGTAGGGGTGCCACTGAGTCCAGATGCCGGGTTGAGCATGAAAAACCCGCACATAACCTTGCACTCGAGCACCTTTCAGGGCGCAGGTCTCTGGCAGGACGCGATTCTGGGGCTGTTGCAATTAGACCCCGCTGGGGCTGTTTGGGTGGCATCCTTGAGGGCCCGTCGGCTGGGAATTGATTGATGATTGTCGAATTACGATTGTTCATTGATAAAGTGAAGAGCACCTTTCGCCAACGGCGAATCTCATACCAGCCTAGCGAACGGACCCGGTCCGTTCACTAGATCACGGCAAGATCAACCTTGTTCCCTGAAGGAGAACTTCATGCTGAAAAACACTACCCAACAAGACCACAATCAGTTAGGCTCGTTTCCCATTTGATGGTCGTGAACGCAGTGTTCTGGGCCACCTGTTCGGTGGGAGTCAGGATGTGCAAGGGTTTCATGGACGTATTTGTTCGCCAGGACAAGGGGGTGGAGGCCACTGAAACCCTGTCTTCCGTGATGCGCACGTTCACAGCTGTCATCGCGGAGACAATCGGACAGCCATCCGCTCCTGACCCACACAGGGGGGGCATGATGCCACCCCGTGATGCGATTCAGAGAGTGCCCGGGATGTTCACTGTATCCGGGCGGTTATGGATTTGCCGGTGCCGGCCCTATCGTCCCACCCTCGATGAACTTGCAATTGGTAAGCTCCTGCTGCCGGTCATCTCTGCCATGAGCGATGTTTCTCGACCATTCGACAGCGCGTCGGACCCACGGGCTGCTGGCATAGTCGATGTGGGACACCTTCGGGTTGCACCATAGGAAGGTTGGGTCTGGAGCATAGCAAATCAGAGAAATATCTCTGGGAGTCATAATGCCGCGTTTGCCCAAGAATTGTTGTACGATGTAATAGATGGATGCTTCATCGATCAACAGAGCTGTGGGGGGTGTGTGTTGGAAGAGAGATTCAAGGCATTGTTGGAGGCCTTCTGGGGTGTTTTCCCAAACAGGTAGGTTATAGCGGCCCGATGGAATGCCGTTGTCCTCCAGTTGTTGTAGGAACTTTTTGAGAATGGGGCGCGGCCCAGGTGTTAGGTTTTCTTTTCGTATAAGGCAGACGATGCGTTTGTGGCCAAGGCCAATCAAGCGATTGGTTGATTCGACAACCGCTGCTCCTTTTTCAGGGCGGGCTCGTGGCAGGGGAATGTCACCGAGGTTTCCGAACATCGCAAAGGTCGGAAATGATTGTTTCGAAAACCATTCGAGAACTTCGCGAGATCCAGCGACTACGATCCATGCATCGGCGTCGGTTTTTTTGACCAGACGGGCGACCCTTTTTGGATCCATGTTGAGATCGATAAGGCTGGTGCTCATCATCGTGCAATTGTGTCCCTCTTCAATGAGCTTGTGTTGCAGAGAAACGATATAGTGGATCTGTGAGTCGGCTTGGGCGAAGGGCAGAATCCCAACGCGCAGAGCGGGTGGTTGAGAGTTTTCGGGAAAGACGACTCGTCGCGGTTTGCCTGTGCCTTGAGGAATCAGGATGCCTTCTTTTTCTAGCTGAACCACTGCGGCGTTCACCGTTTTGTGATTCACGCCCAACTCCGTAGCTAGGGCTTTCGATCCTGGTATGCTTCCGCTTAGGCTTCCTCTGAGAATTTCATCTCGGAGGTGAGCCGCGACTTGCTCGGCAATCGATGTGACCTGCAACGCTTTCACGGGTCAGAGGCCTAAGCCACTAAGGGGGTAGGTGTCAATGGGTAATGACTGACTGCAAGGAATTTGCTTTTGGGGGGGAGGATCCGCTGGCTATTGTCTGGCACGCAGACGACTCGAGGAATCATTTCTGCACAAAACGGCATCCAGAACCAACGCCAGCCTGCGAAAAGGGGTGGTATGAACCGAGCACATGGGTTACACATTGACCGAGGACATGGGTTACACTCGAACAGGCAATCATGCCTTGGAAAGAAGAGTCACCCATGGAACAAAGAGAAAGATTTGTGGTCCTCGCACAGAGCAATCGCAATACGCAGACGGAGCTGCGCGAGCAGTTTGGAATATCGCGAAAGACGGCCAACAAATGGCTGACGAGATACGCGAAGCATGGGCGCGAGGGACTGCGTGACCGGAGTCGGTGGTATGGACCGCGCACAGGGAATGTCAAACCGGTATGCTACTAATCTCTTCCTGGCCCGAATGCCACTTAGTCAAGACGATTTACGTTGTTTCACTTGTTGGGAAATCATGGACGGCACTGATTTAAGCGCCGAAGGTGCGATCTATCGAAGCCCAGGGCAGCGCCCTGGGTTGTGATGAACACTTACGGTTGAGCCCTGAAAGGGCGACCTAATCGCTTACGTGCCTGTTGATTTAGAGCGCCCCTACAGGGCTCAAATAGGGATGCATATCCACCCCAGGGCGCTGCCCTGGGCTTCGATAGAATACCCCTTTGGGGTTCATGATAGGCCTCGTTAATGGAAGATCCATCACTTACGGAAGACGATGATGCCGCTTAACTAAGTGCCATTCCTTCCTGGCCCCTTTTACTTAGTTTTTAGAATTTTGAACCTAAAGCCTCCCCTACCCCAGGGCAACCACACTAGGGAAAATAATAGCAAAGAGAGTTTTGATTAAACCGCGAACTTCCTTCGCCTGAGAGGCTACGGAGGTTCGCGGTAAAAACCCGTAGCTTGAGTGTCCCACCCCGTTTTCAAAAAGTTTCCAACCTCGGGTAAATATACAGCTCCCAACCTGGCTTGCGTGAAAGACCCATCCACTTTTCCCCGTTATCATCTTAGGGAAAATAACCTCAACAACCATGTTTATACCATTGAGCCGTAAAACCTCGATACCGGCACTTATTTTCATCTCTGTGATGCACGTGGCCTACGCTGACCCACAGCCGGTGGACCATGACCTCGATACCAGGGCCCAGCACGAAGTGCTCGCCCAGGACATCCAAAACGCCGCACGGTTTCAACAGATCAAACAGGAAACCCACCACGAGTCATCCTTGATCCATGACCAGGATCGCGACCCGGTCGACATCATCCTCCGCCGCACCCAGGTGCTGCTCAAGGATATCTCCGCTATGCCCGGCGCAGCTGACATGGAACAACATTCAAGAGACCTCGAGCGCCTCATCCAACAGGCGTCCCAGGTGACCGTCGACGACCTCGAAAAACGTTATCGCCTTTTCCAACAAGCCCACACCCTGCGTCGCACTATCGCCTTTTCCAACCCTTTGTTAGACTTTGATGAAATCCTGTTCATCAAACGTCACCGCGCGGGCTTCAACCACATGTGCGACCAGTATTACGGCACCAATGCCAAACCCGGCGGCGGCGTTTTTGTGCTGTCGAATCCTTTCGGCAAACAACCGAAAACCACCGACTTACTCGAAAATACAACGGTTACCCAGGGCCGGCTCAGCGGACAAAAGCTCGATGGCGGAAGCTACCTCTCCCCCGAGCTTTCCTACGACGGCAACAAAATCTTCTTCTCCTACGTCGAATGCACCGGAAAAAAAGGACACGTCACCCACCTCGATCATACCAACCAAGGACACTGGGACCGCGGCCGGAGTTACCACCTGTTCTCCTTTGACCTGGATCCGGCAACCACCACGGGCGGCAAAAACCTCCGCCAACTCACCGACGGCACGTTCAACGATTTCGACCCCTGCCTGTTGCCCAGCGGCCGACTCGCCTTCATCTCGGAACGTCGCGGCGGCTACCTGCGCTGCGGCCGGAGCTGCCCGAGCTACACCGTCTATGACATGCAGCCGGACGGATCCGACATCCGGATCCTCAGCCCCCACGAAAACAACGAGTGGCAACCGAGCGTAAGCCACGACGGCATGATCATCTACACGCGCTGGGACTACGTCGACCGCCATGGCTGCACCGCGCACCACCCGTGGATCATGACCCCCGACGGCCGCAACTCCCGAGCCATGCACGGCAACTTTTCCATCAAGTCGAAACGGGCCGACATGGAAATGGACCTGCGCGCCATCCCGGGCTCCCAAAAAATCGTGGGCACCGCCGCCCCCCACCACGGCCAGGCCTATGGCTCGCTCATCATCCATGACCCGCGCATCCCCGACGACGATGCCATGGCCCCGGTCAAACGACTGACCCCGGAAGTCGGATTCCCCGAGAGCCAAAGGGGCAAGGAGGTCTACGGCACACCCTGGCCACTCAACGAAAACTACTACCTCTGTGTCTACGACTCCGGCATGCAGTACAAGCATGACAAAAACAAGCATGACAAAAACTCGCGCCGGTCCAACAAAGGCAACTACGGCATCTACCTCTTGGATGCCTTCGGCAATAAAATCCTCCTCTACCGGGATAACAACATCGCGAGCCTCAGCCCGATGCCGCTGCGCGCCCGGAAAAAACCACCGGTCCTCCCCGACATGTCAGACCGCCTCGCCAAGTCGCCGTCTAAACAGGGCACCATGGCCGTGATGAATGTCTACGACAGCAAACTACCCTGGCCGGAGGGCACCGAAATCAAGGCGCTGCGTATCTACCAAATCCTGCCGAGTTCCGTTCCCAGCGGCAAACCACCCCACGAAACAGGACGCCGGATCGCCGAAGCCGGAGACTCCGTCAACCTTGCCCGCAAAGTGCTCGGCACCGTGCCCGTCGAAAAAGACGGCAGCGCCCACTTCACCCTGCCCGCCCTCAAGGAGGTCTATTTCCAAGCGCTCGATCAAAATGGCCTGGCCGTGCAGTCGATGCGCTCCTCCACCTGGGTGCAACCCGGCGAACGCATGGTCTGTCACGGCTGCCATGAATCCAAGCAATCCACCCCCATGCCACGCCAAGGGGTCGCCCTCGCCTTGCAACGTCCACCGTCCACCCCGAAACCCGACGTCGCAGGCACCAACCCGTTCAGCTACCCGCTGCTGGTCCAACCCGTGCTCGATAAAAATTGCGTGCAGTGCCACGCCGAAAAAGCCGACAAGGGCGCTCCTCCATTAGACCGCGAGGTGGTCATGTCAAAATTGGGCAAAGGCAAGACCAAGGTGTTCCGGTCCTACGACAGCCTCGTTCACAACTTCGCCTTCTGGAGCTACGGCAACCCGTACCGGACCACCCCCGGAAAATTCGGTGCCCACGCATCCAAGCTCTACAAGCTACTCAAGGCCGACCACTACGGCGTCAAACTCTCCAAGCAGGAAATGCACCGGATCACCGTCTGGCTCGACTCGCTGTCGAAC
>JARFRT010000039.1 GCA_029287105.1 Akkermansiaceae bacterium
GAAGCGTATGTAGGGTTCATGGTTGTTGAAGGTAGCGTTGGTTGAAGTCGTTTTTGAAGGTGGTGAAGGTGCCGGATTCGATGGTTTCACGCGCATGTTGCATGAGGCGCAGGTAGAAATGCAGATTATGCAGGGAAAGCAACCTTAAAGAGAGCATTTCGCGCGAGCGGAACAGGTGCCGGATAAAGGCCCGGCTGTATTTTTGCAGCGACGGATGGGTGTTTTCGTCCAGCGGACGCGGGTCGAACTCGAATTCCTTGTTCTTGATATGGATCGGGCCATCGGCGGTGAAGGCGAGCCCGTGGCGGGCAACGCGGGTGGGCATGACGCAGTCGAACATGTCGACGCCGCGTGCAATCATTTCCAGCATCTGCGGCGGGGTGCCGAGGCCCATGGCATAGCGTGGCTTGTCGGCGGGCAGGAATGGCACGGCATTTTCAATGGCGCGCATCATTTCGTGTTCGGGTTCCCCGACGGAGATGCCGCCGACGGCGTAGCCATCGAAGCCGATATCGACGAGTTCCCGGGCCGACTGCTCACGGAGGTGGGCGAAGGTGCTGCCCTGGACGATGCCGAAGGTCAGCTGTTTGGGTATTTTGAGTTCGGCATTTGGAGTTTGAAGCCACGGCACGTGTTTCGCGGCGTTTTCCTGGTGCCAGTCCTTGCAGCGTCTGGCCCAGCGGGTGGTGAGTTCCAAGGAGTCGGCGGCGTACTTTTCCTCGCAGGGGTAGGGGGGGCACTCATCGAAGAGCATGGCGATGTCGCTGCCGAGTGTGGCTTGGATTTCCATACTCAGTTCCGGGGTGAGCATGGTTTTGGCACCGTCGAGAAGATTGGAAAACTCCACGCCCTGCTCGGTGATTTTGCGCAGCTTTGCCAGCGACCAGACCTGGAAGCCGCCGGAGTCGGTGAGGATGGGTTTGTCCCAGGAGGTGAACTTGAGCAGTCCGCCGAGTTCGCGGATCACATCGAGGCCGGGTCGGAGATAGAGGTGATAGGTGTTGCCGAGGATGATTCTGGCGTCGACGACGTCGACGAGCTCATCCGGCGAGAGCGTCTTGACCATCCCCTGGGTGCCGACCGGCATGAAGATGGGCGTCGGGATGTCGCCGTGTGCGGTGGTGAGTGTGCCGGTGCGCGCCGAGGTGTCGGGGCATTGATGGTGGATGGAGAAAGACAAGAATGAAGTGGTTGGTGATTGAAAATGGACGCCGGGAGGTTCCTTATCGGGGTTTCCTAGGGCACGAGAAGGAAGTCGCTGACGACCATGCGATGGTCTGAGGCGGGTACGATCACGGTGTGTGAGCGGACTGCCTTGAGAAGCGGGCTGGTGTAGATGTAGTCGATGCGGTGCAGGGAGATACGGCGGTGCCAGGTGTTGGCCCAACCGGTGCCGGCCTCGTCAAAGGAGTCGTTGAAGCTGCCACGGAGAAGGTCGTGCAGGGGATCGGATGCGGGGGCGTTGAAGTCGCCAGCCACGATGACCGGGCGGGTCGGGAAGGGGGTGGTGTTTTCCAGGAGGGCAAGGCTGTAGGAAACTTCGCGGCGTTGGAGTTTTCGGTTGTTCGCGTGGTTCAGCCAGCAGCTTTTCCGCCAAAGACGCATGTCGGTTTTGGCGGACCGGAGGTGGAAGTTGACACAGTCGATGAGTCGCCCGTTAGGGAGTTTCAAGGTGGCGTGCTGACTGTGCTGCATCGGGTTGTGGATGGCGAGGTGCGCTTTCCAGCGGGTGATGATGGCGGAGGCCGCGCCGGTCCGGTAGTCGCCGCCGTCGGCGTAAAGGATGTCGGTGATCAGGCGAGCTTGCCACGGGTGGATTTCCTGGAGGAAAAGGACGTCGGGATGATAGGATGCGATGAGTTCGGCCTGTGCCTTGATTTCCTCCCCGCTGTGTTTTATGCCGCCCCAGTTGAGGGTGCAGACGCGCAGTGTTTCCTGGGAGGCGTAGGGTTTGGCGGGGCCGGGTTCGGGGGCTTCCCTCCCGATGCGGGCGAGGGCGTGTGATTCGTCGGAGGCAATCAGGATGGTGAGCGACCAGAGGATGACCAGCATCAGGGAGAGTGGCGCACGGCAGAAGACAAAGGCGATGGCCGCCAGGGCAAGCCCGATCATCCCCCACATCCAGATGGGATAGACGGTGTAGGCCGCCATGATGTCCGGCTGGCGGATGTAGCAGGCCGCGGTAAACACATGCAAGCCGAGGGAGGCAATGATGAGTAATCGTGGGGGCCAGCGGCGCATGGTTTGGGGGACTTGAAGTCTTGAAGTCTTGAAGTCGGGGAGTCTTGAAGTCGGGGAGTCGGGCTTACATGCCTGGGATGCCGAGTCCGCCGGTGAGTTTGGCCATTTCCGCGGCCGCCATTTCCTTGCCCTTGGCGACGGCTTCCTGGACGCCGGAGAGGACGAGGTCCTGGAGGAACTCGACGTCGGTGGGGTCGACCACGGACGGGTCGATACTGATTGAGACCACGTCGCCTGCGCCGTTGGCCACGACGGTGACCTTGCCGCCTCCGACGGTGGCTTCAACATTTTTAGCGGCGAGTTCTTCCTGGGTTTTTTGCATGCCCGCTTGCATTTGCTGGGCCTGTTGCATGAGTTTTTGGATATCCATTTTTTCGTAAGTTAGTGTTAGGTGGTAGGTGGTAGGTAGTCGGATGAATTAGACCCGCCTGCGGCGGGTTTGGTATTTGGAGTTTGAAGCTTGGAGTTTAACTCTTGAGGTTGCCTTCGAAGATTTCGAGGGCGCTTTTGATCAGGGGATCCTGGTAGAATGAGTCATCGGTTTTAGGCGCGGGTTTTTCTTCTTCGGGTTCAGGTTCCTTGGGGGTGAGTGTCGGCCCGGGCTGGGGGATGACGGCAGCGGGTTCGTCGGAGGCGTCATTGATGAGGTCGTCGAGCCCTCTTTTTTTTGCAGGCTGTTGTTTTTCGGGCTGGGGCTCGGGTGGGGGTGGCTGGGTTGCCGTCGGTTGTGCTGCTTCTGGCCGGGGTGCCGGTTCAGCGGCAGGAGCGGGGCGTTCAGCGGCCTTGGGTTCTGTTGCCTTGGGTTCTGACGGGGTGGTTTCCGGCTTGGTTTCCGGAGCAGGCGATTCAATCGGGCCGGCACCGGCGAGGGCTTTGATGACATCGCTGATCCGGGCGTCGTTGAGTGATTGGATGGCTTTGATCAGGCCGATCTCGAGGTGGAGGCGCTTGTTGGAGGCCCATTTCATCCGGCCTTCGGTATCGGCCAGGATGTCGATGAGGCACAGAATGCGGTCGGTCTGGATGGATTGCGCGACCTGGGCGAGTGGTTGCCAGAGCTCGGCGGGAAACCCCTCGTTGCTGGCGGTGGGGTCGAGCCGGGTGACTAACAGGGCCCGCAGGCAACTGATGAGTTCGCCGAGGAGTTGGGAGAGTTCCTTGCCGCTTTCTGCTTGCTGGTGGATGAGTTCGAGTGCGGCGGGGCTGTTTTTTTTCACCAGGGCGGTGGTGAGGGCGGTCACGGTTTCGCGTGACGTGAAGCCGAAGATTTCCAGGACGTTGGCCTCGGTGATTTCCTCGCCGCAGAAGGCGACGAGTTGATCGAGCATCGACTGGGCGTCGCGCATACCGCCGTCGGCGCCCTTGGCGATCGCCCATGCGGCGGGGTCACCGAGTTTGACGCCTTCCTCGGATGCGATGAACTGAAGGTGTTTGGCGATGGTTTCCGTGGGGATGGGCCGGAGGTCGAACCGCTGGCAACGGGAGATGATGGTGGGCAGGATTTTATTCGGCTCGGTGGTGGCGAAGATGAATTTGACGTGTTCCGGCGGTTCCTCCAGGGTTTTGAGCAGGGCGTTGAATGCCTGGGTGGTGAGCATGTGGACCTCGTCGATGTAGTAGATTTTGAACTTCCCCTGGGACGGCGCGAACTGGACGTTTTCACGCAGCTCGCGGACCTGTTCGACGCCATTATTGGATGCCCCGTCGATTTCCAGGACGTCGAGTGACCTGCCTTCGGCGATTTCCTGGCAGACCGTCGAGTCGGGGTCGAAATCGATGGTCGGCCCTTCCGGGCAGTTCAGTGCCTTGGCGAGGATGCGGGCGGTGGATGTTTTTCCTGTGCCTCGGGGGCCGACGAACAGCCATGCGTGCGCGAGGCGTTCGCGCTCGATGGCATTACGGAGGGTGGACACGACATGATCCTGTCCAAGGACGTCGGCAAACGTTTTCGGACGTATTTTCTGGCAAAGACCTGGTAGCTCACGCGGGTTAATTTAGTGGAGATCGGCGTTTTGGAAATGGTGAAATTGAGAAATGCGCGAAAAACTGTCGGATTGGGCTGGATGATGGCGCTGATGTGGTGGAAAACAGCCGCGTGAACAGAGACGAAAAAGCCGAATGTTACCAGCGGGCGTTAGTGGAAATCACGGCGATGCTGGAGGGAGAGCGGGACGAGGTGGCGAGGATGGCGACGGTGAGTTCGGTGCTGGCCGGCGCGTTTGATTATTTTTACTGGACCGGGTTTTACCGGATGCAGGGAGGTGAGTTGGTGGTTGGGCCGTATCAGGGCACTCCGGCTTGTTTGAGGATTGCGTTGGATCGGGGTATTTGTGGTGCCACGGTGCGGTGCGGGGAGAGCTTGGTGGTGGATAATGTGCATGTGTTTCCCGGGCACATTGCCTGTGACCCGAGGTCGCGCAGTGAGATTGTGGTACCGGTGTGGGATGCGGCCGGCATGCTGGTTGCGGTGCTGGATGTCGACTCCGAGCAGGTCGGGGCCTTTGGTGACGTTGACCGGGAAGGCCTGGAGCGGATTGTGGCCGCCGTCTTTACCGCTCAGGAAACGCCATGTCAGGAAGAGCGGGATTGGGGTTGAAAAGTGTCGGGTCGCGGGTTATGGGCGGGCGCGAATTCTTCGCATCGATCGATATGAGCGACTTTTCCCCATTCCGCAAGAAGATGGAATCCGCAGCTGTCAGTGAAGCTGCCATCCGTGCCTTTGAACGTAACTATCAAGCGCTGCTCCGTAATGAGAGCGGTATGATCCCGGAACAGAGCATCCGTCCCTGTGACCGGATACCCATGCTTGACGAGGTGTCATCGGGTGATGAGGGGTTTGACCCATCCTTGTTGGCGCAGACGGTGGTGATCAAGCTCAATGGCGGGCTCGGCACGAGTATGGGACTGAAAAAAGCCAAGAGCCTGCTTCCGGTCAAAGGGGAGACGACCTTTCTTGATGTCATCGCGCATCAGATCATTCATTTGCGTGAGCAGACGGGGGCGAAGGTCCGTTTTCTGCTGATGGACAGCTTCAGCACGTCGGAGGACACGCTGGAGCACATGGAGGCCTACAAGGACCATGGGCTTTCCGGGGCTGCAAACATCGAGTTGATGCAGAACCAGGTGCCCAAGATTGATGTTGAGACGATGGAGCCGGCGAACTGGGAAGACAACCCGTCCCAGGAATGGTGTCCTCCCGGCCACGGCGATCTTTATGCCGCGCTTGCCGGCAGCGGCTGGCTGGATGCCCTATTGGCTGGCGGGGTGAAATACGCCTTTGTTTCCAATGCTGATAATCTGGGGGCGGTCTTGGATGCGGGTTTGCTGCGCTACTTTGCCGAGAGCGATTCCCCTTTCCTGATGGAAGCGACACGACGTACCGGAGCTGATAAAAAAGGAGGGCATCTTGCCGTGCGGCATGCCGACCAGCAACTGCTCCTCCGCGAGGTCGCCCAGTGTGCGGATGAGGACATTGACCAGTTTCAAAATATCGACCGTCATCGTTACTTCAATACCAACAGCCTGTGGATCCGGCTGGATGTGCTTCGGGACTTGTTGGGAAAAGAAAACGGGGCACTACCCTTGCCGATGATCAAGAATAAAAAGACGATTGACCCCCGCGATAAAAAATCGCTGGCCGTCTATCAGCTTGAAGTCGCCATGGGTGCGGCGATCGAATCATTCCCCGGCTCAAGTGCCATCTGTGTGCCGCGGTCACGGTTTGCTCCGGTCAAAACCACGTCCGACCTGTTTGCGCTTCGTTCCGATGCTTACGAGCAGACTCCCGACGGCCGTATCGCGCTTGTGGCGGAAAGGGAGGGCATCCCGCCAGTCATCGATCTCAGCGACGAGTATAAGATGGTGGACAGCCTTGAGGGGCTGGGAATGCCGTCACTGGTGAAAGCCGGCAAGCTTACCGTGCGTGGTCCGGTGCGTTTCGCGGATGGGG
>JARFRT010000145.1 GCA_029287105.1 Akkermansiaceae bacterium
GATCCATCTGGCAGCAGGGGACCGCGTCGAAATCACATCCCCCGGCGCATTCGATCAATCGCTCATTCTCAAAGGGGCAGGTACGGCCGAAAACCCCGTTAGGATCCATTTTGCCAAAGGACGATACGACTTCCATCCAGACAAGGCGTTCAGGGGTAAATACAATATCTCCAACACCAATGACAGCCCGGAGATCCCCAAGGCCGTCGGCATCCTGTTGGATCATGCCAAGAACTTCGAGCTCTCGGGCGAGGGTGCCAAAATCGTCTTCCGGGGGAAAATGATCGAGCTCTGTGTCGACCATTGCGAAAACATCACGATCGAGGGTCTGAGTTTTGATTACCATCGGCCAACCGTTTCCGAGTTCACCGTGCTCGCCGCAGGGGATGATTTTGCGGAGCTGCAAATTCACAACGACTCCACCTACAAAATTCAAGACGGAAAAATCATTTGGTATGGAGAAGGGTGGGAATACAAGACCCGCGTCATCGGCCAGCAACTGAACCTGGAGACGAACGAGGTTAAAAGATTGTGGAACCCGATCGAGAAGATGCAATTTGAGGAAATCAAACCCGGCCTGGTCAGAGCCAAAGGGAAGCACAGCGTGAAAAAAGATCACGTCTATCAACTGCGCGAACATTTCCGGGATTACGCCGCCGTGTTCACCCGTCGCAGCAAGGACATTACCTGGAGGAATGTGAACTTCCACTTCCTGCACGGCATGGGGGTGGTGTGCCAGTTTTCTGAAAACCTGACATTCGATGCGGTGGCGGTCGCACCCGATCGCACCAGCGGGAGAACCACCGCCGCCTGGGCCGATTGCCTTCATTTTTCAGGATGCAAAGGCAAAGTAACAGTCAACGATTGCACCTTCAAAGGAGCCCATGACGATGCGATCAACATCCACGGCACCTACCTTCGCGTGGTGGAGAAAATCGCGGACAAACAAATCAAACTACGGTTTATGCACCCACAAACCTACGGGTTCATGGCGGTGAACCCGGGTGATGAAATCGATTTCATCAACCACAAGTCGTACCAATCCTACGGACCCAACAGGGTGAAAGACGCAACCATGCTCAACCCGCAGGAAATCCTGGTCACACTGGAACAAAGCACCCCGGCGGATCTCGAACTTGATGATGTCATCGAAAACGTCACCTGGACCCCGGAAGTGGAAATCCGAGGTTGCCACGTATCCTGGATTCCAACGCGCGGGTTTCTTCTGTCATCACGCAAAAAAATCATCGTGGAAAATAACACATTTCTCGCAACACACTCGAGTGCCATCCTCATGGCCATCGATGCCAACGAATGGTTCGAATCAGGATTCGTCCGGGACATGGTCATCCGGAACAACAAATTCATCCGCTGCGCCGAACCCGTGATCTGTATCGATCCCATGAACCGGGTCGCGAACAAAAACGTCTATCAAAATATCAAGATCGAAAACAACGAGTTCCAACTTCGGAACAAATCCATCGTCAGGGCCAGAAGCACAAGTAGCCTGGAGATAACAGGGAATACAATCATCTCGGGAAAAAACCTGACGGATGAAACATCCATCGACACAGATGACTGCGCTGACGTCACGCTGGGGCAGAACAGGTATTTGAATCCAAACCCCTAAGCTCTTCTCGCCATAATTACATGCCCGCCCAGCACAACATGGACGGAATGGGCATGGTCAGCGGGTGGCGAGCTCGCCGGGGGAGAGGATTCCTTGACGCCGTCGTTTCCGCCGGTGCAGGCGGATACCCGCCCGGTATGGATTCCGATCAACTCAAACACGTTGCCCAATGTCTGGTAGCAGGGAGAGAATCATACGGCCCTGACTTTTTAATTGGATATTTTCATTGTGTTTTTTTAGGACGGACATAAGGCTTAAACAGGTGATGAAAGTAGTATCGTATCTGTTATTTTGTGCCCTGTTGGTTTCTTCCGCGGTAGCCAGCGGTGATTTTGTGTCGCTCACCAGTAAGGATGGAAAAACAATCCAGGCTGAGTTGAAACGTTCCACCGAGAAGAAAGTGACCTTTGTCATGGTTGACAACAAACGTAAATATACGTTCAAGCTCGATAAGCTGGATGCCGCATCACAAGAGAAAATCAGAGACTGGAAAAAAGCAGGCGGCGGGGCATCTGTTAGTTTTGATATTGACTTTGTCTCCGGTAAGAGTAGCCGGGCCGCATCAAGATATGAATACGATGACGAGCGTCGTGTGGTCATCAAACCCAAGATAACAGTTTCGAATAAGGATAAAGACGCCCGGACAAAGCCGGTGGAAATCACGGTCTTGATACTGGGCCGCCCCGTAAGAGACCGCAGCTCAATCCATGTTTTGGGTAAGGAGAGCCATCCGTTGGCGTCCATCGAGGCCCTTGGCGAAAAGGAAATACAGATGAAAACCATCGTTTCGGCCTACGATAACAGGGATTCCTACAAGTATGGCTCAATGTATTCAGGCTATGTGGTTCTGATTCACGAGGGCAAAAAAATCCTGGCGTCAAAATCAGTGCCCACCCCCAATGCCGAGAAATGGGGTGCTGTGTGGTTAGGTCTGAAGGTTGATCGTAAATACGATAAAAACCTCAAGCCGATAAGCTATCCTAACGTGATAAGGTGATCACCACGACCTGATGGCGTGTCGATTCCCTGAAATGACCCGTCCGCGAGCCGAAGGTGGACGTATGGAAACTCTCTAGGAACGGCGCTTATTGCGTGGCTTGGCCTTTTTGCCAGGTGCCGGGGTGTCGGCAAACCTGAAGTCGACCATTTGGCGTTCCATATCGACCTTGGCGACAATGCACTTGTACTGCTCCCCGATGGTGAATTTCTGGCCTTTGGGGCCGGTGAAGCGGATGAGGTTCGCCTCGAATCGCCATTCGCCTTCAGGGAATTCCTCGGTTTGGATCAGGCCCTTGGTCATGATGTCGAGGGCCTCGACAAAGAGTCCGAAGTGACGGACGTCGGTGACCACGGTGTTAAACACAGGCGGGTTGTCCTGAAGGGAGCAGATGTGGAGATACTGGAGCATCTTGAGGCGGCGGGACTCGTTTTCGGCCTCGGCGCTGGTGCGTTCGGTTTCCGAGATGTGTAGGGCGATCTGGGCGATCTCGCCCGGTGAGGGCGTTTTATCAACGCGCTTCGGTGGGTTTTCGAGGACGCGCTGAAGGCCGCGATGGACGACAAGGTCGGCGTAGCGGCGGATGGGGGAGGTGAAGTGGCAGTAGTTCGCCTTGGATAGTCCGTAGTGACCGAGCGGGTCTTGGAAATAGGCGGCACGCTTCAGGGATTTGAGCAATCCGATCTTGATGGCGTGCTCTTCAACCGACCCCTTGGCGTCGTTTAACAATTTCTGGATATGTTTTTTGTTCGTCAGGTCGCCGGGTTTGTATCCGTGCAGGCGCGCCAGCTCCGCGTACTCGTTGAGCCGATCCGGGTCCGGATCGTCGTGGATGCGGTAGATGGTATTTTGTGACCGGTTTTTAAGGATCTTGGCGGTGGACTCGTTGGCAACGAGCATGCATTCCTCGATCAACTGGTGGGACTCGTTGTACTCGCTTTTGACAATGCCGGTGGGCGTCCCCTGGTCGTCCAACACGACGCTGACCTCGGGCATGTCGAGGTCGAGTGCGCCATTGGCAAAGCGTTGTTTGCGGAGCAGCGAAGCGAGGGCCCATGATTCGTGGAGCATGGAGATGATGGCGGGATCCTCGTCGGGGAAAAGCCTGGCAACCTCTTTGGCGGGTTTCATCAGGATGTCCTGGACCTGCTCGTAGGTGAAGCGGCGACCGGAGTGGATGACGGCCCGGGTGAAGCGGGAGGAGCGGATGTGGCCGTCCTTGTCGATGTTCATCAGGCAACACTGGGTGAGGCGGTCAACGCTCGGCATGAGCGAGCAGAGATGATTCGAGAGTTCGCGCGGGATCATGGGCAGGACGCGGTCGGCCATGTAGGTCGAGTTGCCGCGTTCGCGAGCTTCTTTGTCAAGTGCGCTGCCGGGTTTGACGTAGTGGGAAACGTCGGCGATATGGACCGCGAGTTGCCAGCCGCCATTGGGCATTTTTTGCACGCTGATGGCATCATCGAAGTCCTTGGCATCGTGGGGATCGATGGTGATGACCGGGCGGTCCCGCCAGTCGTCGCGGTCCAGAGTGTCGTTTTTGCTGACGGAATCGCCGAAGGCCTTGGCCTCTTCCAATGCCTTATCGGGGAATTCGTCCCGCAGGCCGAGCCTGTGGACGATGGCTAGCATGTCGATACCCGGGGTGTCGGGCCAGCCCAGCACCTCGGTGACACGCCCGAGCGGTTTTGAGTTCGGATTGTCCCAGCGGATGAGTTCCACGGCGACGACCTGGCCCGGCTTGGGGCCGTCTTCCTTACCCTGTGGCAGAGATCCCTTGTCGATGTTGACATCGGGGATTTTGATATCATTGGGCTGGACGTGGGCGAACTTCCCGTGGCGGAAATAGGTGCCGATGATGCGGGCCATGCCGCGGGAAATGATCCTTTCGACGAAGCCGGCGGCCTCGTCGGCGGGCTTCGGCATGCCTGCCGCTTTCTGGCTGCGACCTTTGCGGTGTTTCGTCCAGTCGGGTTGACCGATGCGATCGACACGCACGGCGACGTGGTCGCCGTTCATAGCGGTGGACGTTTTGGTGGACGGGACAAAAATACGGCTGAATTTTTGAAGGTCCATGCCGGCGGCCTCATTGGTGGCATCGTTGGCACTGGGGTAAAACCACGCGTGGCCTGAGTTTTGAAAGCGGATGGTGCCGACGAGCAGGGCGTCGGGACCCGCTTTCCCCTTGCCTCCCTTGCCGCGCGATTTTTCACGCAATGAATAGCGACCTTTTTTACCCCGGACGATGCGGCCTTTGTTTTCGAGGTCGAGAAGTTCAGCTCTGAGTGCCGAGCGTTCGTTGGCCTTGACGTTCAGGGTGCGGGCGAACTCGGATTTGTTCAGAGGTCGGTAGTCAGGGGATTTCATGAGGGTGCGGATACGCTCCCGAAGGTTTTTCATACGCCGATAGTGGATTGATTTTGCCGGATGAACATCATATTTTCCATAAATGCGTTGACGGATGGGGGCGCGGGTGGGATTTTCCACTTGCGGAGAAGACGCCGCGGTGATATTCGTGTATGCACAATGTAATAATCGGGTAACTCGGTGGTTGCGTCTGCGCGGGAATTCTGTTTGGTTGGCCCAGTATAAAGTCTGAGCCCGTTGAACTTGGCCAAAAGCGCCGGAGGACCAGCGCGAAGTCGCCAGCCGCAGCACGAAAAGCCAGCATTCTGAAAAGCCATCATGCATCCGCCATCCACACGACCAAACGTGAACCATAACCTAAATATCCCAATAGACCCAATGAAGATTAAAACGAAGCGAGCCGGAGGGTTTACCCTGATTGAACTGTTGGTGGTGATTGCGATCATCGCTGTCCTGGCCACTCTTGCAACCCCTGCTATTCTCCGTGCGTTGACCAAGGCCAAAGTCGTAAGTGCCTCGAGCATCTGTAAAAGCGTCTAAATGGCTGTGGACGGCTTTGTGAACTAGTATAAAATCAATCACTAAGCTGCAGC
>JARFRT010000158.1 GCA_029287105.1 Akkermansiaceae bacterium
CCCTTCAGTCTGGAATGGATCCCGCGACGGCCTTCCACCTTATCAAACAGCTTGTTCGTGAGGAGCTCTTTCGCCGTCAGGACTACCCGGAACTCTTCGCGCGCGGTGAACTAAGTGCCCAAGAAATCACCTCAGCAATGCAGCGGCAGATTGAGGGGGTAAATGCCTATCCCGAAGCCCTTGCGCGGGCGATTTACCCCCATCTTGCTCCCCACCATGCATCGAACGCATCCAGCTGGGCACGCACACACATTGCCCCTGAAACCCTGCGTGAAGACACCATCGAACTACTCACCTCCCTCACCGGAAGCAATGATGAACCGCGCGCTGACCGCATCGCCGAATGGGTTCAGGTTTTCCAACCCGATTTCCCGGAAGGAAGCGCGTCCCGACATCTATCCGAAAGATTCCTGACCCATTTCAAGAAATGGTCGGCAATCCATCCCGAAGCCGCCGCCAAGGCCACGTCCACAATCGACCCCCATCACCCGATCTGGAGTCACCGGTGATCAAAGAGAAACTCATCATGAACTATTTCTCAGTCCTTACCCACTCACTTGCTGTCGCCACAGGCTGGGTGCTGCTTTCGTTAGCCAACCAAGGTGACTCCGGGACCACCCCTTCGGCTCAAGATCCCAGGAGGCAACGCGACCGGACCTCGCCACATTTACGAAGCCATGCTACGCCCAAGCGCCTGCTCACCGCCCTTGTCCATACCTCGATGGATCCGGGTCTGAGAAAAGGCATCAAAGACAGGATTTACCGAGACTGGGCCGACAGCGATCCCATCGGCCTGTTAAACTATCTGGACGGTCGGGCCTGGCATGGTTGTGGCGATGAGGCCTTCGCCAACCTCGCCCGATCCCAGCCCGAATACCTGCTCGACTACGCCAGGCGGCACGGCTGTCTCGACGCGCTCCATGCACTCAGCTCCCGTGGCGACCCCAACGTCGTCCTGAATCTTTATCTTGCCCAAAAACCGGGCTCCATTCCAGCCAGCGAGTTGAATACGCTTTTTGCACACGGCTTAAGATCCGATCCTCAATTTCATCTCAACATCGATCGTATCAACGACCCGGAAGCCCGAACCGAGGCCTTCACCGCTAGCGCTAAAATCTGGCTCAAACTTGAGCTGCATGACACCTACTTCGCACGGTTCAAGGAGCTTCACGAGACGCTGCAGCTCGACACCATCACCCATGATTTTGGTTATCACATCCTCTCCAACCACGAAGATGTCACCCAGCTCCATTCACTCCCGGAAAATGCGCGCGCCCGCGTCATCAAAGAGGTCATCGAGTGGATGCCACAAATCTCGCCCAGGAATCAATCCTACCAGCGCTCGGTGCTTACAGCCTACCTCAAAAACGGCTGGCTCGATGGTCACATCGATCACGCGCGATCCGTCATTCTTGCACAAGTAGACAGCAAAGAACCCGACAATTCCCATCTGGCGGATGCCATCGCCTGGAAGGACTGGGGACTAACACTCCCCGATGACGACAAGTGGCAACCACTCCGCCATGCTGCCATCCGCCGTTGGATCGTCGCCGACCCGACCCAGTGGCAAGCAATCATCCAGCTCCCGACCCCAGCCTTGCGCGATATCGCATACACCGCGGTCCTCTCTGCGATCGATCTGGAAAAAGAGGCCCATGCCATCCCATGGATCGCGGATCAAATCAAGGACCCCGACCTCAAGGGCGTCGCCCTCCGGGTCATCTCCGAACGCCAAAACGCAGACGCCGATACCGACGACCCCTTTGCCCCTTCCCTTAGCATCGATCCCCTCGACCCCTTTGCCAAAGATGAGCCGGACTCCGCCCCTTTCGGTGACACGCCCTAACTTCCTGCCTATTTTTCCCCCGGCAACCCGGTAGCACGCATTGTCTCCGGACCATTTTCAGGGCTTCGTCATAGCCCGGCCATGCAGGGCTTGCTCGTAAAAAATGGGGCCTTACACCATTACGGCATGTGTGTATACTCCGGGCCATGCATCGAATACTCGTATTGACGACGGCCCTCTTGACGGGCGCAGTGGCGGCAGCGTCCGCAACGCCGGGCAAAAACACCGCGGCGGTTGGCCCTGTCTCTGAGCAAGTGCGCAAGGAATTCGGCCTCTCGCCGTTCTACCAAAAATGCCTTCTTGTCGAGGGGTTGCCCATCGTCAGTTCGGAAAAAGTCCGGGATCAGGCGTTGCTGGAGGTGCGTTGGATCATCCAATCGATGCTCAAGAACCGGCCTGACATTTTGAAGGCACTGGCCGCGAACAAGGTGCGCCTGGCCGTGATGGCATGGGATGAGAGGACCTCGGACGTACCTGAACATACCGACCTGCATCCGCACGCATTTTGGAACCGCCGGGCGCGCGGCCTGGGCCCTACCAAGCAACGGCCGTGTGTCAGCTGTGCCGAGGAAAATATACTCAACTTCCCCGGTGACCCGTACAACGCGGAAAACATCGTGGTGCACGAGTTCGCACACGCCGTCCACGACATGGGGTTGAACACGGTCGATCCGACCTTTGATGGCCGGTTGAAAAAAGTCTACGAGGCCGCCAAGAAAAAAGGCCTGTGGAAAGGAAAGTACGCGATGAACAACCATCACGAATACTGGGCGGAAGCGACCCAGAGTTGGTTTTGGGATAACCGGGAAAACGATCACGACCACAATCACGTCAATACCCGCGAGGAACTCGTCGCCTATGACCCCGCCGTGGCGGCCCTCTGCCGGGAAGTCTACGGGGAAAACACCTGGCGTTACCAACGCAGCGATGCACCCGAACGAGCGGACCGCAATCACCTCGCCGGACTGGACCGCAGCAAGCTGCCCAGCTTCAAGTGGTCAGCGCAGGAGCAGAAGGCCTACCAGGATCACAACCGGAAGAAAAAAGCCGCCAAAAAACCGAAGGGCAAAAACCCAACCTAACATGATCGACCTGCGCCGATGCCCGCTCAAATACACCTTGGCGTCGCCGCCTGAGGGTCTAGGCTCGCGACCATCCCGACCACCCCATTGAAACCATGTTTACCGTCCATCCCACCCGCATCCTGCCGCTCCTCATCCTCGCCATCTCAGTTGCGGTGCATGGCGCCGATTTCACCCCGGTCAAGCTCCAGACGGAGCACCTCGAGAACCCGCTCGCCATCGGTACCACCACACC
>JARFRT010000162.1 GCA_029287105.1 Akkermansiaceae bacterium
AACTTCCCGGATTTTTCCCGTTTCTGGCAGATTGTCGAAGAATACGGAGTTACCATTTTTTACACCGCCCCGACCGCCATCCGTGCTTTTATCAAGGCTGGTGATGATTTGGTGGAAAAACACGACCTTTCCTCGCTCCGCCTCCTCGGCACCGTGGGTGAACCGATCAACCCGAAGGCGTGGATGTGGTATTACAACAAGATCGGCGGCGGCCGCTGCCCGATTGTGGACACCTGGTGGCAGACCGAGACCGGTGCCATCATGATCTCCCCGCTGCCCGGCTGCACCCCGATCAAGCCCGGCACCGCGACCCTGCCCTTCTTCGGCGTGGATGCTGCCATCCTCGATGAAACAGGTCAGGAGTGTAAGGCCAACGAAGGTGGTCGACTCGTCATCCGCAAGCCATGGCCAGGGATGTTACGGACGATTTACGGCGACAAAAAACGCTACAAAGACACCTACTGGAGTGATTACCCGGGAATGTACACGGCCGGCGACGGTGCCCGCCGTGATAAAAAAGGGAATTTCTGGATTGTCGGTCGTCTCGATGACGTGCTGAACGTTTCCGGTCACCGCCTCGGCACCGCTGAGGTGGAGAGTGCGCTCGTTTCCCACCCGACCGTGGCCGAGGCCGCGGTTGTCGGACGTCCGCACGAGATCAAGGGCCAGGCGGTCTGCGCCTTTGTGACGCTGAAAACCGGTGTCAAAGAAACCGACGCACTGCTCAAGGAGGTGCGGAACCACGTCGGCAAGGTCATCGGTGCGATCGCCAAGCCGGACGATATTTATTTCACCCCGGCCTTGCCAAAGACGCGATCAGGTAAGATTATGCGCCGTCTACTTAAGGAACTTGTTGCCACCGGCGAGGCCACCGGCAACATGACCACCTTGGAAGACATCAGTGTCGTCAAGAATCTCCAGAAACTAGTCAGTAAAAATTGACCGGAACCACCCTTCATCTGTCCGTCTGATAGCAATGAATAGCTCCCGCTACATGATCGCCCGTCTGGCTCTGTCTTTTGGTCTTAACCGAAAGACAAAGCGGCTGTCGGAGGCCGCGGACGAGATGCACATCTTGCGCCAGGCCGAGGAAATCCTCGGTGAGGACGTGTGGGAGCAGGCAGAGGAGATCGAGGAAATCAGCGTGGAGTACTGGACGTTGCGCAAGCTGATTCTGAAGCAGCGCGAGCTGGAGGACGCCCTGGGCAAGGCAGGGGCCATACTTGATACGTCCCATGAGGAGCGGAATGCCGTGCTCAACGAAACGAACCAAGCGTGCCTCGCCCTTGAAAAAAAACGTGACGAATTGATCGGCCACTCCGAGGCGCTCATTGCCGAGCGCGACAGGGTGATTGCCAGGGCGCAGCAAATCAGGCGGAAGTTTGACGCCTCCCGCACCAAGGTGCAGGTCCTGAGTGGTGAGGACAACACCCATGAAATCATCAAAAGTGAGAGGAAAAAACTGGCCGCCTACAAAGTTGATTTTGCATCGCTGAAAGAAGTGCGTGACGAGGTCGGGGAAAAAATCCAGAAGCTTGATGATCGTATTACGAAGATCGAGGCCGCCATTGCGGAGGATCGGAAAAAACTGCGGGTCGAGGCGTCCAGCGCCTACCAGAGCATTGGTAAGGCAAACCGCGATCGATCAAAATTGTCCGCCGAGATCGGGTTGCTCGAGATCGAGATGAAGCACCATCACTGCGAAATTGGCCGCTACGTCAGTAACCATGCCGGCACCGATCCTGTCTGTGCGAAAATTTGCAGGGACCATGCCCACCTTATTGCCCAGATGCAAAGTTTGCGCAGCTCGATCGCCCTCAATCACAAACTGGCGGCGATGGCGGGGGCGTAGTGGTTCATGGGCTTGTGATCCATCCGCTGTGCTATGTGTGACCGCTTGATGGGATCATGCTTGGGCTGCTATTTCGTTTTTTGACCGCGAAAGGAGCGAAAGGCCGCTAAAAAGACTTAGTCCCGCGCCAGAGACTTCGGCACGACAAGTGGGTTGCTACTTCAATTTTTAACCACGGAAGACACAACCGGAACGAAGTGGAGATCGCCCCTAGGCAAAATACACGGAAGCCTGCGGTGCAGGAGGTTGGAGTTTGAAACTTGAGGTTTACCCCCCTCCGCTGGCTATTTTACCCAACACTAAAAACCCGTCATTTCGGTAAGATGACTGTTCAAGTGGGATCATCCGTGCTTTGTTCACGTTATAAGTGATGGGAAGTCTTACATGCGAAGAAATGCAGCGGCTTGAGGAAGTGGCCTTCAAACAGGGGGCCACCCCGGAGGGGCTGATGGAAAAAGCGGGCCTGGGCATCGCGCGTGCCATTCTCCGCCGCTACCCGGTTTCAGTAAGCCCCGTTTCAGCCCGTTCCGGTGTGGCGATCGCCTGTATCGGCTCAGGAAATAACGGGGGCGACGCCCTCGTTGCCCTGCGCCATCTCGCCGACGCCGGGTGGAGGGTCGGTGTCAAATGCCACCACTCCCCGACGAGCCTCAGTGCACTGCCTCGGAAAAAATGGAGAGAACTGGGGGAGTCGATCACTCAGGATCTGGATACGGGAATCAATCTTGATGCTTGCGAGAGTTGTCCGCTTATCGTGTTAGACGGTTTGCTGGGCATTGGCGCGCGCGGGCCGTTGCGCGCGCCGCTGGACGAGCTGGCCGCCTGGATCAATCACGCCCGCGACCGTCGCGGCGCGGAGGTCATCGCCATGGATATTCCCTCCGGCGTCGATGGCGATACCGGGGTGGCCTGCGCCGGCGCCGTGGTGGCCGACCTCACCCTGACGGTGGGCGTGGCCAAGGTCGGTTTGTTGGCTCAGGCTGCGGTCAATTACACCGGTGCCATCGAGAGCGTTCCCCTGGCGGGGTTAACCCCGCCGGACGGGCCGGATGACCGACCCTGCCTCAATGACATCCACAGCCTGCGCGGTCTGCTGGCGCGACGGCCCCATGATTTTCACAAAGGTGATGCCGGCCGGGTGGGTATCCTTGCCGGATCGCGTGGTATGTTAGGAGCTGCGGTTCTGTGTGCCCGCGGTGCCCTGCGCGCCGGGGCCGGACTGGTCACACTTTTTACCGAGGAGGAACTTTATCCGACACTGGCGGCCATGCTGCCGCCCGAGGCAATGCTGCGCCCGGTGCGTTCACTGCTGGAAATTGTCGATGGGCAGCTCGACGTCCTCGCCGTGGGCCCGGGGATGGGTCCGGGGGATGAGGATGCCAACAGGGAGTTCTTTGCCCTGTTGGAACAATTTGACCGCCCGCTGGTGGTCGATGCCGATGGGCTCAACCGGATCGCGTCCGGTGGTGTGGAGAACCACTTGCGCCCGCTCATGACCCTCACCCCGCACCCGGGGGAATTGGCGCGCCTGTTTCCCGACCTGGCCGGGATGCCCCGACTCGAGGCATGCCGTGCCTTTGCCTCCCGCCATGAGGGGGCAACCCTCCTGCTCAAGGGTGCCCGGAGTCTGGTTACCGAGAGTGGGGCCCCCGTCTACGTCAATGGCACGGGCAATGCCGCGATGGCCTCCGGCGGCCAGGGCGACGTTCTCACCGGGGTCATCGCGGCATTGCTCGGCCAGGGGCTGGGCCAAACCGATGCCGCCCGCCTCGGCGCCTGGCTCTGCGGGCGGGCAGCCGAGTTTGCGCTCAGCCACGGGCAGGCATCCACACACTCCCTGACTGCGGGTGATGTGCCTAACTGGCTGGGCATGGCATTTCGTGAACTGCGCTGACAGAATGGGTGGACGCCGCACGTTTTTACTTCAATATTCCATCGTGTGACCCCATACTGCCGCCTCTCCCCCCATGCCTGCCCCGAACCCCACCACCCGGAAAAAGCCCAAGCTCAAGCCCAAGACACAGACGGATGTGCCGTGGAATGTGGTGGTGCTGGATGACCCCGTAAATCTGCAGGCCTACGTGACAATGGTTTTTAAACGCGTCTTTGGCTACCCCCAGCAGCGCGCCGAGACCCTGATGATGGAGGTCCATACCCAGGGCCGCTCCATCGTCTGGACCGGCGGTCGCGAGAAGGCGGAATTCTACGTCCAGCAACTCCACGGGTGGCAACTTCAAACCAAGATGGAAAAATCCTCGTGAATGTACTGCCGACACTTGATGGCGGGCTGTGTATCCTGCCGGAATCCGACGCCGACTGGCACGAGCTCGAGCTGATCTGTAGCGATGTCGGGCGACCGGCCCACCTCGCCGAGTCGCTGGCCGACCTGATGGATTCCGACAGCGAGTGGGAGCAGTATGTGGTGCCGGAACTCGAGGAAAATTTCAACAGCCAGTGCCGTTATGTGGCGGCCGCCATCGAGCACGCCCGCGACCACAATGAACACGGGGTTTTTATCACCCCCGCGCAAGCGGAAAAATGGTACGGTGCCATCAACCAGGCCCGACTGTCACTGGAGGCGCGCTACCAGTTGGATACGCTCGAGAATACGATCGAGGATGCGCTCGGGGAGGTCAATGACCTGGAGCCGGAACTGCGCAGCGCCTACTTCCGGAACCGCTTTTATCTTTTTCTTCAGAGTATGATGCTGGATTACGTCATGGACGCCCCTTGATCCCCCCCCGGGAAGTTTTCAGGAACTCGGTTTTATCTTTCAGGGTTCACGAGCTGATACTTCACAACCAGGAACCCCATTTCTGATTACTGATTACTGATTCCCGACTCCCGACTCCCGACCCCTGACTCCTGACTCCTGACTCCCGACTCCCGACTCCCGACTCCCGACCCCTGACTCCCGACTCCCAGGGCACTCAAGCTAGGGAAAGTAGTCGTTCTCGATAGGCGATGTTCATGAGTGCCTGGAAGCGTTTTTTAGGAAGTGTTTTAACAGTGCCGGTGTCGTCATTGAGGATATTGAGAACAATGCGTCTGACTGTGCCGAG
>JARFRT010000177.1 GCA_029287105.1 Akkermansiaceae bacterium
CCGTGGATCGGGAAATTTGTCAGGTTGTTTGATACCGTGCCTATTTCCGAGACCCGTGCGAAAGAGGCACTGCGGGTGGCCGCCGATGCCCTCGGGGAGGGAGCGGTGGTGTGCATTTTCCCCGAGGGGCAACTGACACGCACCGGGGCGATGAATGAGTTCAAGCGCGGCTTCGAGATGATTGCCCGCAAGGCGAAATGCCCGGTGCTGCCCGTTGCCATGGATGGTTTGTGGGGCTCGATTTTTTCTTTCGAGCGCAACAAGTTCATCTCCAAGCGGCCCTACAGCATCCCCTTTGGCGTTACGGTTAATTTTGGCGAGGCTCTGGCTACGGATGAAGCCAATGCACCGGAGGTGAGGAGACAGGTGGACACACTGCGGGCGGACGCCTTTGCCCTGCGTCAGGTGCTTGCCCAGCCCATGCGCATCCTCCAGAGGAGCGTGCGTCTTGTCGGTGCTGATGCTGGTGCCTGGCGGCAGCGTGCCGGCGAACTTGCCGCGTTAGAGGCCGGGCAACAGGCCCAGCTTGTCGCCAACGCAATGCAAATCGGGGAGATCAACGCCATCTACCGTGGCCAGACGGTGATGCTCGAGTGGGATACCCTGGAGGATTGCCGCGACGTGTTGGCTCTTGTTTTTGCCCAGTACTATAAGTTGAAGCTGGTGCTGGTGAACTCGCTGACCCCAGTTGACGAAGTGCGCCGACTCAGTGAGAAGCACGCTGTCGATCACTACTTCAGTGGAGGTGCCCTGTGCGGCACTTGGAAAAAACAAGGTCTCACGGGCGGATGTTATGATTTCTCCCGTGACGCGCTCGATAGCGACGGGTGTTTTCCCTGTTTGGCGGTGGAGGGCCGGGTCATTGCGATGTCGATGCCTCACCCGGAAGCCGAGACGGCGACCAACCAGCATCAGGCGGGTCACTGCGCGGGCACGTGGGGTCGACTCCTGCCCGGCTTTCACATAGAGACCAGAGACTCGGGAATCCACCTGACGGGAGCGTCGCTTGGCGCGGCGGGGATAAGCCTCTCCAATGTCCACCTCGATGAGAATGGCATGCTTTGTTCCGGCGAAATGAGCAGGATACGGGAACCATGAAAATCCTGCAAATAATCACCCGTCTGGATTCGATCGGTGGCGCCCAGCGCCACGTCGTCGAACTCTGTCGGGCCGCCCAAGCCGAGGGGCATGAATTGCATCTCGCCTACGGCGGGGAACCGGCACTGGCCGAGCAGGAGTTGGAGGGCATCATCCTTCATCCCGTTACCTCCCTGGTGCGTCCCATTGCACCGTGGAAGGACGCGCTTTGCCTGTGGGAACTACGCAAGCTTATCGGACGGGTGCAACCGGATTTGGTAGCGACCCATTCCACCAAGGCTGGCCTGTTGGGAAGGTTGGCTGCGTGGGCCACCGGCACGCCCGACGTGCACACCGTGCATGGCTGGTCGGTGAGCCTGTCCGGCAGCCGGGTGAAGCGATTTGTCTTCAGCCAGATCGAAGGCAAGGTCCACCGCCTCGCCAATGGAATCATCTGCGTGAGCGCCTACGACAAACAGCACGCCGAGCAGATGGGCCTGGCGGCATCGAAACTCAGGTTGATCTATAATGGTCGACCCGACGCGCCGTTATCTGTCGGGGAGGCGGGTCGCGAGGGTCATCCGAGAATTGTTTTTGTGGGCAGGATGGCCTGGCCCAAGCAACCCGAGTCGCTGCTGCGATTCCTCACCACGGAGCCAGGCGTGTGCCTCGACATGATTGGCGACGGGCCACGCGAGGCAATGACCCGCCAGCTTGCCGAGGATCTTGACCTTGGTGATCGTGTGACCTTCCACGGTCATGTGGCGAATATTTACCCGATTCTCAACCGGGCGGCCATCTTTGCGCTTGTGTCCGACTGGGAGGGCTTCCCGATGTCGACTTTGGAGGCGATGTCGGTGGGTTTGCCGACGGTTGTTTCCGCTGTCGGTGGGGCCCCTGAGGCACTTGTTCATGGCCTTACCGGTTATGCGATTGCGCGCGGCGACGAGGACTCCCTGCATCGGCACCTGCGTGAGCTCGTGCATGATCCTGAAAAACGCGCCGCCTTCGGCGCCGAGGCGCGCCGCCTTTTTGACACCAAGTTCCGTCTGGATAGGATGGTCGCCGACACCCTTGCATTTTACGAGGAGGCGCTGCCTGACCGCTAGCCAGAGGTGCGGGGTGACGGGGGGGTTACTGCGCCCGTTGATCTTGCCGGGCTTTTTTTAGCCGTTGCGTAAAATCCAGGGCAACCATCAAAAAGATGGCGGCGGCAAAGGCCTCTTTGATTTCATCGGTCTGCGACAGGACACGCTCCTCGGGGTGGACGGTCAGGACAAAGATCTTGGCGGTGGCATAGGTCGCGATGAAGAGGCATCCGAAAAACACCTGGGGGACAGGGACCCGGAACCAGGTGGTGATTTTCCGCACCGGGGTGACGAACCTCGTGGCGAGGGGCAGGACAAAACACCACGCCAGCCAGAACATGGCAAACATCCGGTTCATGACGAGCAAGGACTGCCAAAAGGGTTTCAACTCGTGATCCTTGGTGTGGCCATTAAAAATCTCGATGTTGTGGATGGTGGTTTCTTCCTGCACGTTGCTGTCCTTCATCCAGTCGGGTGTCGACCATCCGAATATCCGCTGCCCCCAGCTTATTTCCTCCCCGGTGATAAAAATGAAGAGAGCGGCCAGGATTAAAAACCAATAGCACCCGCCGAAATACCCGGGCAGCGAAGACTGGGAACGCCGTAGTTGTAAAAACATCCAGAAAAACAAGCCGGCACTCGCTAGAAAGCACAGCGCACCGCCGCTTTCCACGACGCCGTCCTCCCTCGCCAGATCATGAAACGTCCCGGTGTAGAGGAGTGCGACCAAAGCGAGATAGCTCAGCGAGCAAAGGGTGACGCCGATGACCAAACGCTTGATTGAGGGGAGCGGAGGTGTGGATTTCATGATCTATTTCATGATCTTATACAGTCTCTTTTATATAAGTTAAGAGTTTGATACGCAAGATTAAAATTATGATTGATCATCGTAACTCACTTATGATGAATGATTTGAGAGGCTGGTCTTCACCCGTGACATGGTGATTCTACAATGGTTTGGAATCGCGAGGAGCCACTCTCTTGACGAACAAGGGGCTGGTTGTTTTCAACAAGCGCTTCGTAGCCGGGCATAATTTATTTGTTTAAATCACGATTGAACCTAAAATCCTAAACCGTTGGGAAATGGCATTGAACGCCCTACCATCAAAGCAACAAAATCCGCCGAATTCCCTGCAACAAATCTTCATCCTTATCATAACAGCAAGCGGCCATGACAGCCCTTACGAAAGTGCAATCATCAGACTGAATCCTAACCTCACTGTGGCATCCCATGACAGCCACGACAGTCACAACCGAGATATTGGTCACCCATAAGACGATTCTACGAATTGTCCTAAGGTGTGTTACCACGATTGCGGGTCTGAGCCTCCTTGCCAAGGGCGTGGGGTTCCTGCGCGACGCGGCCTCGGCCTCAATCTTTGGAACCGGTGATGCCATGGATGCCTACGTGCTCGCCTTGTCGGTTCCCAACCTGATTGCCGGGTTATCCGGGGACGCGGTGCCGACCGCGCTTATTCCTGCGTATGCAAAGGCCAAGCATTCGCAAGGGGTCAAGGCGGCGGCGAAGGTGGTTGCCAATGGCATCTTCCTGCAGTCGGCACTTGTTGCCGGCGTATGCCTTGTGCTCGCGCTGATCAGTTCGTCACTGATCAATGCCCTTGCGGGTGATTTTTCTGCGTCGAAAACAGAGCTCAGTCGGGAGCTGTTCATGTTACTGCTTTTGTTTACCCTTTTGCTGAGTATTTCACAGGTGGTGGCGGCCGCATTGCAGGCGGAGAAAAAATTTACGCTGGCGGCAGTGAGCCCGACGCTGATTCCTGTGGTGGCGATCATCGCGCTCTTCACGCTGAACGGATCGGTGGGCGTGTTTTCGTTAGCGATCGGACTGGTCGCGGGCTCAATGGTCCATCTGGGGGTTTTGCTGACGGGGGCCGTCCGGCAGCATGGTGCGGAGTGCCTGGTTCCGGATTTGAGGGCGAAGGACAGCAAGCGGCTTCTGGGGAATTCCATGCTGTTGCTGCTGGGCGGGGCTATTTTCGGAGGTTGTGTGATGATTGATATCGCGGTGGCCTCCCGTCTGCCAGCGGGTACGGTGGCTACCTTTGGTTACGCAGACAAGGTTCTTGGCATTGTTCTCTCGCTTGCGGGTGTGGCACTTGGGCAGGCATTGCTACCCTATCTTTCCGAGATGCATGCCTCGTCGGATCATTCGGGATTCAGGAAAACGGGTCTGAAACTTGCTTGGGTCGTGACGCTGATCACGCTGCCCCTTGTGTTGCTCTTTTGGGTGGCGGCGGGTCCTATCACGCAGCTTTTGTTTCAGCGTGGTGAGTTTGGGCCCACGGAAACGGCCCATGTTGCGCATGCCCTGCGCTGGGGGAGTCTGCAATTCCCCGCAGCGGCACTCGGAATCATTGCGTCGCGCATGGTCATCGCCGCGGGGAAAGTGCGCTACATGTGCCTTGTTTCGCTGGTCGCTCTCATCGCCAATCTCATGCTCGACATTACCCTGGCTCCCTTGTTTGGGCTGGCGGGTATCCTAGTGGCCACCGCTGCCGTCCACAGCATCTCAGCCTTCCTGCTGTTCCTAAAAATCCCCCGATCATGAACTCTCCAACCCCATTTCAACTTGAGGCCATCGACCGCGCCTACGCACGGCTGGGGGGCTTGAGCGGGGTCCGTATCATCCTTGGACAACTGAACGAAAAATTCTGGTCGGTCACCTTTTTTGTGATTGCCGTGGTGTGTTGCTTCTCAGCCTTCTTCCTCACCCCGTTCGCCCACGAAGTGCATCCGCCTGTGTCGATTCTGCTGCTGACCTCGACCATTTTCGGAGTGGCCTTCATGGCGGCGACCCACGTGCTGGGTGTGACCAGTCATTTGCTGGCCCGTAATGTTGTCCGCTTGGCGATCAAGGTGTTCTTTTGTGCCTGCATGGCGGCGGTAGCGGTGACCGTTGTCGTCGGATTCCTGGTTTACCAGCCGATTGGCCGCTATGTGGTGTTTATTGCCATGACATTGACCTTGTTCTGTTCTCTATTGATTCGGTCGGCGACATGGTTTTTCAACTCCTCCTACATGCCGGTGATCAGTCTGGTGGGGGACAGGAAATTCTGTGAGGAAACGTCCAAATTCCTCAGCGAGGAGCCATTGCCGCTCAAGCTCCACACGCTGAGTCTGCGTGAAGATGACAGCACACCTGCTTTTGTTCTGGATTTCGACACCACCGGCTACCCGGTATCGCTGGACCGCTTGCACCAATGGATTGCTGAAATCAAGGCGGATCATATTGTCTATCAGCCGTCGCACTGGGATATTCTGGAGCAACCCTTGGTCGGCGCCCTTGCCGCCGGGAAGACCGTGTCACCATTTGCCCAGTATGTGGAGGAGCATTATCAGACGATGCCGACGTGGGAAATCCCCAACTCAGCGCTATTTAGTAAATCATTTGCCAACTCGTCGCCGAGTTATTTGTTAGTCAAAAGGCTGAGCGATATTGCGCTCGCATCGGTCGGCCTGGTTTGTTCGTTGCCGCTGCTCCTGGTCGCCGGCATTCTGATTAAACTGGTTGATCGTGGGCCGGTCTTTTACCAGCAAACGCGGGTCGGCCGGTATGGCAAACACTTTACCATCTACAAGCTGAGGTCGATGTCTCCGGACTCTGAAAAATCCGGGGCGCAGTGGGCGTCCAAGGGGGACTCGAGAGTCACCCGGATCGGGAAAATCCTTCGTAAATCCCGAGTGGATGAGTTACCCCAGTTTGTTAATATTCTCACGGGGGAGATGAGCTTTATCGGCCCTCGCCCGGAGCGTCCGGAGTTCACGTCAACCCTGGATGAAGAGCTGCGCCATTACAACCTTCGCCATTTGCTTAAACCCGGACTGACAGGGTGGGCCCAAATCAACTATCCCTACGGAGATAGTGTTGAAGACGCGCAACAAAAACTCACTTACGATCTCTACTACGTCAAATACGCAACCCTCACGCTCGACCTTCAGATTGTCCTCCGGACGCTGGGTGCAGCTGTGCAGGGAGCACGATGAATGACCCGCATTTTACCTTAGCCCCCAGAACCATGTCCGGACAAACCCCCACTGCGTCCCGACCATTCCGATCATTACCCTCTAGCAGGGGTGATGGCGAATCGTCGCGGTGCCCCTGTTGGCTGACGATGGCCACCTTGGCTTTGGTGGTATTTACCGTTCCCTACACCACGAATTATATTCCGTGGGCATATGAAAACGGTTTTTTTCCAATCCGTCCTGCCGTCTATCAAGTCACGGCGATGTTGATGTGCATGATGGTCATCATGGGGCGAAAGCCCGAGTTCACCATGACCAATGTCCTGCTGGTCCTATTTCATCTGGCCTACGTATTCGATGCTGTTGTGGTCAGTCGCTTTGACCATCCGCGTGGCGAGAGTTATCCGATGATGGTGCACGGGGGCATCCTGGCGTCGGTCATCACCCTGACATGGTTTGTGGGTGTTGTGCAAAGGCTGTCACGTCTACCTGTCATGGTCGCGTCTGCACTCACGGTGATGATCGGATCATTATCCAACCTTGCTGAGTGGTTCGGCGTCCATGATTTTTCCATCGTGATGGGTCGCGCCGCCGGTTTCCATGCGGATCCGAACAATTCCGCCATTGCCATCGTCCTGGCTCTTGCTGTGTTCCTTAGCTTGAGTAAAAATATGGGGTGGTCATTTGCTCTCATGGGACTGAGCTTCGTTGCGGTCGCCATCACCCTGAGTCGGTCGGGCATCATTGCCGAGCTGATCCTGTGCATCAGCTACCTGATCGTCAGTTACAGGAAGCGACCGGCCCTCGTCACCAAGGCTGTGGTCATTACGTTGCCCCTGGTGATGGCAGGTGTGGTTTTCCTGTCTGCCAACATGTCGTCACAGGTGCTGCGGCAGTCCGACGTTAAAAATCGGCTTGTTGCCCTGACGGGGGGGGATTCTCAAAAAATGGTGTCCGGCGAACGGATGAAGGATCTGACAGATGGCCTGCGGGCCGTGCGTCTCGAGCCCGTCACCGGCTACGGCGTGGGTGCGGGCAGCACGAGGTGGCAACCGCACAACCAGCTGGTGACAATTTGGATCGATGGGGGCGTGATTTTTGCGTCACTCTATTTGCTTATGCTAGCCGCGCTTGCCTTCAAGTGTGCCGTGGCAAATGGCCGGGGCGGCCTGTGCCTGATAGCGGTCATCATCTTTATCCCGTTCAGCCAAGTGCTGCACACTTACCTGGGCTATTGGATCACCATGGTGGTTCTCGTCCAGATTACATCGGATCGGTTTTTTGTGATCCAGTGGTTTCAATCGACCCCTGAGTTGGATCGGCGAAGCCCCACCTCTGCGCAACCCACAACCCCTCCGTCCAACTATGCCTGAAGTTGTCCAGATATGTTATCCAGGGGTAGGGGGGCAGGCGGCCGTGGCGACGGGGCTTGCCTTGGAAGGGCTTGGCCGTGGTGTTTCCCAGGGTATTTTGTTTTATGGGGTTGAGCCGACCGCACCGCAGTATCTTCGCCTGTGCGATGATGCGAAGATCAGCCATCAGACCCTTGTCAAAAAGCCGGGATTGGGTCTGGGGGCGCGCAGGAGGTTGCAAAAGGCGCTCGACGCATGCCAGGCAAAGGTGGTGCTCGCCCACCATCACGACATGGCGATCACAGCGAGTCGTATTTCTGCTAGTCGCGCCTACGCCCTTGTTTTTGTTGAGCATCATTCCAATGCTCTGAAGTCACGCAAAGACTGGTTGCTTTCGGGTATGGCGCATCGTTGTGCCGACCATACGGTTTATCTTACCTCGAGTTACCGCGATACCGTCCGGGCACGGCTAGGGCGGTGGTTCAATCCCGCCGAGACAAGTGTCATTGCCAATGGCCTGGATTTATCCCTCTATCCCGGCTTGGGCGAGCGCGCCTTGACAGCGGACGAATTTGTCATCGGCATGCAGGGGAGGATGGATACGGGCAAGGATTATGCGACCCTGCTGCGTGCGTTTGCGGGTGTCTCGGGGCTGACGGCCACGGTCCCCCTCAGGCTTGAACTTGCGGGTGACGGTCCCGACCGTCTGCGGCTTGAGGATCTCGCCGCTGAGCTCGGGATTTCTGAGCGTGTCAAGTTCTTGGGTTTTGTCGAGCATGACGCATTGATCGGGACGATGCGCGGCTGGGATACCGCCGTCCTGTGCACCCAGGGTGAGACTTTGAGTATGGCCATACTTGAGGCCTGGGCCCTCGGGTTGCCTCTGATAAGCAATGGTGTTTCCGGGGTCGGGGATCTCATCCGTGACAAGCATGACGGGTTATTGGTTGACTCGTCTCAGCCCGCGTTGCTGACCGAAGCGATCCGGCATCTCATCCATGATGCACCGTTGCGACAAAAGCTGGGAAGAAATGGTCGCAAGCGCGTGGAAGGCCATATTGACCGCAAGACGGTTGGCTCTCAGTACGACCGGCTGATTCAGCGGCTCAAACTCGATCGAATGAATAACCTCGGACTAAGCACTGAAAATCCCCAATGCCTCCGCCGATGAAAAGGATCACAAAATGCATTTTAAGGAAATCCCTCGATCTCTGGAGTCGGTGCGGGTTGACCGCACCGTATCGCCGCAGGATGAAAGGCGCCTGCATACTGATGTATCACGGATTTACCCGGGGAAGGAACAAGGGTTTGGAGAACAACTCGAACCTTCACCTGGACATCGAGGGCTTCCGGCAGTCGGCGGCGATGTTAGCCAAGCACTATCACGTGATCCCCCTGCATGAGCTGGCCGAGCGAATTCAGGCAGGAGACCCGGTGGACGACAACACGGTCGTACTTACTTTTGATGACGGCTATGCTTCCAATTACCATCTGGCACTCCCTGTTCTGAAGGAGTTCGGACTGCACGCCACTATTTTTGTTCCGACCGCATTTGTTGAAAGGGAGATATACCAGTGGCCCGACCGTATCGAATATGCCATCGCCCGTACACAATTGGATAGAATCAACCTGGAGTTCCCCGGACTCCCGGAGAACCTGGATGTCAGCTCGACGGGGAAACGTAGAATTGCGCTGCAGGTTTTGGATCAAGGCATCAAGCTGATCCCGCAGGACAAGCACCTTGCGAGCATCGCCCACATTGAGGAGCGCGCTGGCGCTGCGCTCTCCCAGGAAGAATCCCCGGCTGAGATTTACCGAGCGCTGACATGGGCGCAAATCCGAGCGCTCGAGGCGTCCGGGCATGTCAGCATCGGTGCGCACACGCACTCCCACCTCATCCTCGCACGTTGCTCACCGGAGGTCGCCCGCCGCGATGTCGGCAAGTGCTTGGATCTGTTGCGGACCATGGCAGGGATTGAAAACCCGACCTTTGCCTACCCCAATGGCCAGCCGGGCGACTACAACGACAGCACGAAACGGTTGTTGATGGATTTGGGTATCTCGGTGGCCGTGACAACCAATATGGATTTCAACCTTTCTGATAGCGATCCCATGCTCCTCAACAGGATGGGTTCACCACGCAATGGCCATGAGGCAGACGCCATCTGTTCCGGGTTGATCCCAGCCATCAAACAGCAGATTTCCAAACGAACCAGCCTTGTTCCTCACTCCAACTCCCACGCTCATGCCGACTGAAAATAGTAAAAGACTCAAAGTCCTTCATGTCCTCGCCGATCCTCTTCCCGGGGGGATGGAGGTTTTGATGCTGAATGTGCTCAAGGAGCAGCATCATCGTGGTGGTGTTTGTGACAATGTGGTTGCGACGATAACCCATGCGAATGACCTCCATTCCATGAGGTCGGAAATCGAAGGAGTGGCCAGTTTTCATGATCTCGATTGTGCCTCGTTTTTTTCGCGGAGGTTCTATGCGCGGTTCAGGCGTTTGCTCAGGGATGAGCAGCCTGACCTGGTCCATACGTGGAGTCACGACGCCGGACTTGTCGCAGGATTTATCGCCCGTTTTCTTCACGGCACGAAGGTTGTCTGGGGGATTCACTCTCTTGACCTGCCATCGCGCCACCTCTATTCACGGCACCGGTTTGCCATCCTCAAGTCCTTGGTGGGGTTGGGATCCCGCATCATCCCGCACCGTGTTGTTTCCTGTGCGCCGTCCGCCACGAATAGCCATGTGAAGTTCGGATACCCGCGTAAACGCTGTGTCAACATCGCCAACGGGATTGATGTCAACCGGTTCAAACCCGATGAGGCGGCAGGTCGTCGGTTGAGGAGGGAACTTGGAATAGGTGCGACCACACCCGTCGTCGGATACGTTGGCAGGAGTCATCCCGTCAAGCGGCTGGAAGATTATTTCAGCGCGGCGGCCCTGCTGATGCGACGCAGGCCGGATGTGCATTTTGTCGCGATCGGGTTTCCCGAGGAGACGCTCTATCCCGAGGCGCAGAAAGCATTTTCCCAACTACCCGATCCAGCGCGCATGCATGTTCTCGGGAGTTGTCATGATCCTGAGAATTACATCCCGGGCTTTACGGTCAATGTGCTGAGCTCTCAGTCCGAGGCCTTGCCGATGGTTCTGATGGAGGCCATGAGCTGCGGCGTCCCCTGTGTCACGACGGACGTAGGTTCAGCGGCTGAAGTGATTGGCCCGGTCGGGAAGTGTGTTGC
>JARFRT010000185.1 GCA_029287105.1 Akkermansiaceae bacterium
ACCCTGCCAACCACAGCTTTGTGTTGAATGACTTCGCCTTTGTCATGGCGGATACGTCGGCACCCAAGAATTTCCGACCTTATTTCGCCGCAGATACTGAATTCCTAAAAAAAGAATTTAAGAAACACCGAAACGCACCAGCCATATTTGTCCTGATCCACATTGCCCAGCGAAAAGGCGGCAAGGAGGGTTGGCCCAAGTTCGGTGTCCACGGAAGCGAGAGTAAAAAAGGAGAGGCCGTGATGAAGCTCATCGAATCCACCCCGAACGTCCGGGCGGTCTTCCACGGCCACAATCATGATGAAGCGGGCATGTGGGTATCCGGCGATAAGCGGTATTTCTTTAACAGTCACTGTAGCGGAGGCTGGGGCGCGGCAAATGGTTACCGCATTGTGGAAATCGATGATAGGCACCGTATCGTCACCTATCAGGTCAACGCCGATGAAGGCGGGGAGTTGAACCGGAATTCGCTGCCAGCCAAGTAGCCTGTGCAGAAAGCGCCCTGCCAGAGCTGTGAATACCCATCACTCCCGCAAGCATTCTCATACCCACCTGTTCCCAGATCAGTCCATGAAAGTCATCTGTTCCATCGTCATCCTTGTCTGCCTCCTGTCGGCTGTCCACGCGCAGAAACCCATCAAGGTGTTTGTCCTGGCGGGTGATGAACACGTTCTGGAGCAAGCCCTCATCAAGCAGGTGAAAAAAGACAAGGATGCCAGCGGCACACTCGTCGATGTCGTGGCGAAGAACCCAGAATACGCGTTTCTCAAAAACTCCGACGGAAGTTGGGTTTCACGAAAGGATGTGCTGCTCTATGACGCCCACTCCATCCACAACAATACCGAGGCACCTGCTAGCCCGGTGAAGGTAGGTGTCATCGGCAGGAGCGGGCCAGGCAAAGCACCATGCATCGGCGTCGATCTCATGCTCAGCCACAGGCTCGGGGAAGCGCTGGACGAGCAGGTGCTCGTCATCCGCTACGGGGTGAAGCATCGGGTTTGGTTCAAGCACGGCTCACGTGACCTGAGCCACGACTTCCGCCCACCCTCGAGCGGAGGCGGCGGTGATCTCGACGGCAGCTGGGATGTGATCCACTTTAACTTCGGCGTCTGGGATGCCACCTACCGCGAACTGGGTTCCAAGTATTCTTCGGGACATACAACAACCTCGGTCAAGGACTTTGAAAAGAATCTGCGCAGCCTCGTCGCCAAGATGAAAAAGACAGGCGCGACCCTGGTCTGGGGCAGCGTGACTCCGGTCTGGGAAGGCGAACCGGAGAAGCCGAACGGCGATGAGGATGCCTACAACCGCATCGCCGAAAAGGTCATGCGGGAAAACGGTGTCATCATCAACGGCCTGAATGCCGAGACCCTCCGCCAGGGCAAGGGAACCGGCAAGAACGTGCACAACGTCGGCAACCTGGCACCCAAGGTGACCGGGGTCATTACCAAGGCGCTCAAAAAGCGGGAAAACCCAACCAAACCCCTGCCACGCGTCCTCTTCATCGGCGACTCCATCACCGGCACCTACTGGACACAGGTGCAGAAGAATCTCGATGGCAAAGCGACCATCTTCAAAAACCCAGGCAACGCCGAGGACACCTGGAATGGACTCCAGCGGATTGATGAATGGCTCGACCTCAAACGCTACATGCTCAACGGCCAGGAATACCTTGAGCTTGTGGATGGGGTGAAAAAAGTCATGGGCGACGAGGCGGAGCGCGCCGTGCCCGGCTACAAGGGGCAAGGCATGGACTTGGCCGGCCTGTTCTGGTTCCAGGGTGATGCGGACGGCCAGTGGAAATCCAAGGCGGAATCCTACGAGAAGCACCTCGCCAACTTGATCGGTGACCTGCGCAAGGATTTCAACGCACCTAAGCTACCTGTCGTCATTACCACGCTGGCACAGTCCAGACGTGAGATTCGTGAGGACGAACAGAAGGTGCTCGACGCACAACTCGCCGTTGGCGACGCCTCAAAGTATCCGGAGTTCAAAGGCAATGTCACCACTATAGACACCCGCCCGATGACCCGGCCCCAAGACAAGAGTCCGGGCGGGCGCGACCGCTACAACGGCAATGCCGAAAGCTACCTGGAAATCGGCAATGCCATGGCCGAAGCCATGCTGAAGCTAATGAAGAAGTAACCAGCATGACCAACTCCAAACTCTAACAAAATTTGCAAACCTCCATTAACTCGAAACCCTGACATCGAAATGGCAACCCATACAGCAACCGGATCGCAAAATACAATAGCAGTGCTTTCTGCCCTATTACTCACTTTCTTGACGCCGCAAACCTTTGCCGGCTTCGAATACGGGATCATGGCGGGAGAGGTTGAAAGCGATTCGGTGCTCATCTGGTCACGCACCGGATCCTCCGATCCTGTTGTCGTCAGATACGGGCTATCCGAGACTACGCTTAACCAGACAAGTGCAGTCATCAATCCTCTGGCGGCCAACGATTACACATTTCAATCCGAGCTCACGAACCTGACAGCATCGACGGTCTATCATTACCAGGTTGTCATCAATCCGGGTGGCACAGAGGAACTATCAGACATCGGGCGATTCAAAACCGCACCCGATGATCATGTTTACGGTCCGGTGCGCCTGGGGATCTCCGGCGACATCAGAGGTGACGGAGGCCCGCGCTTCGACTACTTGACCGCCCAGAGCTTTGATGTCTATTTAGCGGTCGGCGACTGGCCATACGCCGACGCTGCCACAGACCAGGCGACCTACTGGGACGAGCACAAGAAAGCGCGTGATTCCTCAACAACGCATGGGTTCATGGCAAGCACCTCGATTTCCGCGACCTGGGACGACCACGAGTTTTTCAACAATGTATCCGGCATCACGACACCGCCGAGCGCCCGGGTTCAGGCGGCCATTAAAGCGATGCACGATTACTTTCCATTTCGCTACACTGGGACAAACGACATCTACCGCAGTTTCAAATACGGTGCAGGCATTGAGGTTTTCATGCTGGATACGAGGCGCCACCGTGATTCCAACAATGCCCCGAATGATACCTCGAAAACAATGCTCGGCCTCACACAGCGCGCATGGCTATTCAACGCCCTCTCTGCTTCCACAGCAGATTTCAAGCTCATTGTCACTTCCGTCCCTCTCGACCATGGCACCACTGGAAACGATCACTGGATCGGTTTTCTTCACGAGCGTCAGCTGATCCGTGACCACATTATCAATCACAAAATTGGTGGTGCCCTTTTCCTGGCAACCGACCAGCACTGGCTGTCTGTCAACCAATACCCGGATGGTATCCGCGAGTATATCACCGGGCCGCTCACCGCCGGTGTCAGGAACCCGCCGGCCGTGCCAGCGTATGTGCGCTCCCAGGTGGCAGTGGACAACTACGGTGTCCTGGAATACACCCCCGCCACCCAAAACACCCAGGCGACCCTCAAACTTGAAGCGCGGAACTTCAATGACGACTCCCTGGTCTACACTGAAACCATGAATGCCGGCTGCGGCGAGCTACAGCTCAACATGGTGAACGATCCCCAGGCGTCCTGGACGATCACGGGGGATTACTACCGGGAAGGATCAGGCACCACCCACCTCCCGTATCTTTCTCCGGGAGATTATACGATCAGCTTCACATACGGCACGACCCCGGTGGATATTGCCCCGATTGATTTCACCATTGAGGATGGGCAGGTGACCAACCTCACACCGGTGGTTTCCTCCGAAAGTGGAATATCCATCATCGGCTCCGATGATTTTTCCAGCTCGACGGCGGCGGACTATGACACTGTGGACCAAGGTACTGTATCAGCCCCTTCAGTCTGGGAGATTTCAGGCGGTCAACTTCTCCAACGCAGTAATATTTACGATCAAAACGGCTCATCGGATGGCTACCCGATCGAAAAACTGGGTTCCATGTTCATACGTAAAGGCAATATGGGCTGCGACGGCACCTAGTCCGCGAACGTTTCTACAACTGATAATGACGCACTCGGTATGATCATCTGTTATCAGGATGAAAACAACTATTACAGGGCTTCGTTCGACGAGCAGAGAAGCTATGCGAGAATTGTCAAGGTCGTCGACGGGGTGTTCACCGAGCTGGCCTTCGACGGGGGCTACAGACCTACTTTCGATGACTCACCAGTGATGCGTTTTGAGAAAAACGGCGATCAATTACAACTATTCCTGCGTAACGCCCTCGTGCTCACAGCAGCTGATACCGCTTTCCACAGTGGGCGGTACGGATTCTACACGTGGGGCTCCACTGTCGTCACGTTTGACAATCTTTACTACTACCGAGACGACCTGAGCGTTTCAATTGCCCACTCCGAGAGACAGGGAAACCAGCTGATCCTGGATGTCGAATCATCCGGCGATCTCGTGCTCACCCTGAAAACAAGCCAGACGTTGCAGGAAGATATTTGGCAGACGGTGGATTCAGAAGACTATAGCACAGTCCCTCATGGCATATACACCCGGTACACCATAAACCTCCCCGCTGGAGAAACCCGCAGGTTTTACCGCATTGAAGGTGTATTCGACTGTTCGGAGTAACCGTGATAAAGAAAGGGCGCGGTCACAACGAAGGCGGCGGCAACCTGATTCCGACATGTCAATATCTAACAACCTAGCCATTCTACTTATCCTGCTTGTGCTCGATCTGCACGCTTGTCATGCCCGCGAGCCCGGCGAAAAGGATGAGCCACAGGGTATTCAATTGTCTCCGGAGACCCGCCTCAGGGTGGTCTCCTACAATGGCTATTTCACCTCGATTTTCCCCAAGGATGATGGTGAGACCAGAAACAACCGGTTCATCCAAGGAAAGGGCATCGATGCTGGAACACGCTTACGCGGGTTCGCCCAATGGGCACCGAAAGCTTGCGCGGACATCTGGGCCATGCAGGAAATTATTTACCTGAAGGAAGACCAGGCGGACACCTCGGTGGAGGGGATTCGTAAGTATTTTGAAAAAATAACCAGCCAAACCTGGCATGCGGCAGGCGATACCCAGGGGCGGCTGGTGCTGAGCCGATACCCGATCCTTTGGTCGGGCGCAGTCAGGAACGCGAGAGGCATGGCGGCACTCATTGATCTTCCCGAGGACTTGGGTGACGACTTTCTGTTAGTCAATCTGCATTTCCTCACCAAGCCACCGGAAGTCCAGGTCAGCCAGGCGACGCGGGCTCTTGATTTTATCGAATCGGTTCGCCGTGGTGACCGCCCTGAAATCCCCAAGGACACTCCGGTGATGATTTGTGGTGACTTCAATAGCTCTCCTAACGAGAAGCCCTATCACATTCTGACCAAACTGGACCGGCAAGCGGTGCCGGGAGACGACAAGGATATTCGTTACAATGATCCCATGCCGCGGCAGCTGGCGTCCAAGGCCAGAGGCACGTACGGGGAAGTCCGATGGTCTGGAGAGGTTGGTCAATCAAACCCTCAAGTGCCTGATAGAATCATCGACTACATCCTCTCGCCCAAGGACTTCATGCAAGTTCATCAGTCCTTTCTGTTCAATAGCCTTATCCTGCCGGAAAAAAACCTAACCAAGTATGGTCTTGATCGGGAAGCTATCCTGTTAAAGCGTGAAAGTAATCGCGAACTAGTTGACCATCTGCCAGTGTTTCTTGATTTGAAGTAAATAGCTTCATTGAGGATGTACTTATAGCTCTCAGTAATTGCAGACGCTTAACTGCTAGGAATTTGCTTTTTGAGTGAGGTGGTCGAGAACATCGTGCAGGGGGGAGAAAGGGGGGGATCCCTACGTGACCGACTGGGCCAATGTCACACACAGAACCGGTCGCGTAGGGATACGCGACCCTACCATCGATGCTCAGTAAAATATCCTTTTCCTGCCGCACCTCAGGAATCTCACTCCTTCACTATTCTCTATTCCTCATTCACCTTTCCAGATCGAAGATCAGGCAGCATGCACCATTTCTATGCCTGACCCGAATGGCACTTAGTTAAGCCTGTTTAGACTAGATACCGTTGTCCTCCTGAAAGGAGGATGAAATCCAGCCCATGGCTTCAGCCATGGGAAACTGAAATATCCAACCTGTAGCGTCCTGAAAGGCCGCAGGAAAGTTTGGGATGACCTTGATCCAGGCGTGTCCTGGGATGCATTCG
>JARFRT010000192.1 GCA_029287105.1 Akkermansiaceae bacterium
CCATGAAGCGTGCCAAGCCGGAGCAAATTGCCCCTCATTTGGCCAACATGATGAAGTGGCTGGATCACCACGACTGGTGGCTGCGCAGCGCCGCCATGCACGGCCTCACCCCACTTGCTGCAGACGGCAAATACTACAAGCCCTTCCTGACCAAGGTCGCCGAAGTCATCTCCAAGAGTCAGCGCATGGGTGATTTCGAACCACTCGATGGCATCACTCTCCGACTCGAACAAGCCGACCCTCATATCCAAAAACTCGGCATGGAGATCTTGGGCAAGTCCTACCTCAAATACCCTGATGAACTGGTTGAGCCAGGCGGACAGGACCTGACTAAAAATATCGACCTGCTACTCGAAGGCTTCGCCAAGGACCTCGCATTGGTCCCAGGCGGTTACGACGTGCTTTACGCGCTCGCTCGGAAACGCAATCCGGACAACGCCCTTCCCCCCGAAAAAGACTTACACACCGCCGATCCATCCAAGATTGGTCCGGAACTTCGCATGGCCATTGAGCCGACCATCAAGAACCGTCTGATCCCCGAATACATCGAAGCGAACCGCAAAAACCTGGAAAAAGAGATTGCATCCAGTACCCCGGGACGCGCGATCGATGGCTTGGTCGATCTCCACAAGAAGGCTGGAATCGACGACTACAGCTGGAAGCTTCACGGCCCAGCCCGTGACAAGATCGAGTGGGATTACATCACCTTCGACCCCGCCGAGAAGAAGCTCTGGGAATTCGGACATCGCTTCCGCGAAGTGGCACCTCCCAAAGGATCGGAAAACTGGTTCCTGCCCGACTTTAATCCCAAGACGGCCTCCTGGAAAACCGGACGTGCTCCCTTTGCTAACAACGATGGCAAATTGGCGCCACTCGGCACTTGTGTCGGCGAGGACCACTTCTGTGGATGCGGCAATCCTGCCAATACCTTCTGGGACAAAGAGGCATTGCTCATGCGCACCAAAATCGAATTGCCTCCCCTGCGTGATGGCTATGCCTACCGGTTGTTAGTCGGTGGTCGCTCCCACTACAATGCTGGCGGCGGCTCCGACGTCTGGTTCGATGGTGAACACCTCAAGAACCGCAGGAAAGGCCGGGCCACCATCGAAGGCGGCAGCGGCCGCAACTCACACAGGCCTTTCAGCGTGGTCATCGCCGACGATCAGCGCAAGCACTTCGAAGACGGTAAGATACTATTGGCCACTAACGGCTTCCATCGCTGGGGGCACAAGGTGAAGGAGATCAAATGCTACAAGACCTTCTGGTTCGAGCAGATGAAACTGCCCATCCTGCCCGCAGCAAAAGAGCAACCTCTTAAAAAATAATAACAGCATCCGCCGAAGGAGGAGGCTCAAATAAAAGTCCCGTTTGTCCTCATCTCCATTCGCAGTTGAACACCAATCCACCATCCATATGAAAAAGGGCTACAGGAAGGAATGGCACTTAGTTAAGCGGAATCCTCGTCTTCCGTAAGTGATGGACCTTCCATTAACGAGGCCTATCATGAACCCCAAAGGGGTATTCTATCGAAGCCCGGGGCATCGCCCTGGGGTGGATATGCATCCCTATTTGAGCCCTGCAGAGGCGCTCTAAATCAACAGGCGCGTAAGCGATTAGGTCGCCCTTTCAGGGCTCAACCGTAAGTGTTCATCTTGACCCAGAGCGCTGCCCCGGGCTTCGATAGATCGCACCTTCGGCGCTTAAATCAGTGCCATTCCTTCCTGACTCCTCTTAGATGATTCAGAATGTTTCATCCAGATGATTCGTTTCAGATTTTGCATGGAAAAATTGGGTGATGGGGCAATGAAGTCTTTTTCCCTGGGGATCATTTCATCCCCTTCTGAGCCGCATCCTCAAGCGGAACGATCGGAACTGAGAGCTTATCAAGCCTTGTGACGAACTCCTCGCCCATGCTGGCCTCCTTGGTACGGCGCGCTGCCAGTCGGGCCTCGGCATCTTCCTTCCTTTGCTTCCTGTCATCATCCGCTTTCTCTGCCGGATCCTCACTCTCTGGAGGATCCCAGTTGTCTGTGCGGAAGCTCGGGAATGGCTGGTCCTGTTGACCGGCAACGTAGAGATTACCCATCGGAGCAACTCCCCAGCCATAACGAACGGCAACCGGTTTTTCGACCATCGGGCTCCAGACCTGAATCGATCTCGCCCCATGAGTCCACATGTGCTCCTTGCCATATTCCGCGTATCGGGCATGAGCCATGTAGTATTTCCCGTCCTCCCCGGCGATCGAGAAGCCCCGCGGCATGCCACTTCCGTCGTCGGGTTGGACCCGCATGTCAAACCCCAGAACCATGACGTCGCCATGAGCCCCGGCTGAGACCAGCTTAATCGGTTCGATCCAGCGCACGCCCTTGACACCGTATATCTTGCCGAGTGCCCACTTTGCCGAACGCCAGCCGTGCTCCCGCTTTTGCCCAGGGTGCAGGCCCTGGGACTGGATGTCATAGGCAGGGATAAACACCGTGTTCACAGGGTCGCCGACATCGTCCAGGCCCAGTCGCTGGGATTCGCGGATGAATGGGGCATTGGCGGTCCCCTGAACTTCGAAGTTTTCGGAATATTGCGCCCCCTTGCCGTCCGCACAGAACCCGATCACGCCGACCGGAAGCTCTGGATCATTGAAGTCCTCGCGCCAGCCTTCGACCATCAGCTTCATGAGGACGCGATAGCGTTTCGGCCAGAAATTGCCACCAATGGTGTTGTTGTAACCTTGGTGGAAGAGCACACCCTTGATGTTGTAGCCCTTGAACACGCCAAACATACCGTTGTGCACGCTCGCCATGTCGCTGGGGCTCTTCCCTGGAACATTCCACGAGCGGAGATTCTTCGGGTCGGGCCGTTCCGGCTCGGGTTGGTTCTTTCTCTTTGCCCGCGCCTTTGCATTTGCCCACATACGGTCGGCCTCGGCTTCGGGATCAAACTCCGCCATTTGCTTCCTCACGTGTTCAGCGTAGCGCTTCGCCAGCGGATGCTCGTCGAACTTGTGTGCGGGCACCATGCTTTCGATGGAGGCACCGCCGCGGGCGGTCTTGATCACGCCGATCGGGATCTGCAGGGTGCGCTGGACATTGAGGCCGAAGACGTAGCCAATGGCGGAAAAGTCACGCGCCGTCTCCGGACTCGAAATCACCCAGCCCCCCTCCGTGGTGATGGCCTCGGGTCGAATATCATCCTGGAGCGTGGCCTGCTCGTTGCCCGTGATCGAGTAGAGGCGCAGCAAAGGCAGATTCGCCTGTGGAAGCAGATCCGAGGTGTTGGCTTTCCCCGCCGGGAAGGCCATGTTGCTCTGGCCATGCATGACCCACACGTCGCCGATCAGGATGTTGTCGAGGGTGACTTTCTCCCCGCCGCTGGTGGCGATTAGATGGATCGGCTCCGAGCTGGCTTCGCGGGGGGCGAGCTCGATCTCCCATTTTCCAAGACCTTTGTAGTCGTTTGTACAGCCAAAGACCTCGACCGGAGCAGCGCCAGCAGCCGTAGCCTCGGCGGATTCCTGACCAAGGGTCACAGTCACCTTCTCACCGGGCTTCGCCCAGCCCCAGACCTTGATCGGCTTGTCACGCTGGAGGACCATGCCACGCGAGAAAATGTTATGGAGCTTGAAAGTCTCGCCCTGGCGTTCGACCTGGGCGAAGCAGGGGCCGGCCGAAGCGATGGCGATCATCAGAACTGTGAGGTGTGCAAGGTTGTGTCTCATGATTTGTCTTTTTGCATTCAGCCGGAACGGCCTACGGGTTGATGATCGTTCATTGAGCCCGGATTGAGTGATGTATCTCGGCGTTCTGACTCCTATACATCACCATACAGCATTAACGGTGCTGATCTTGCATGCACGGAACAATTGGCAAAGGACGACCTCAAGCCTCGTAGAGTCGAGATTCACCTCCCCCTCAAGCAGCCTTAAACTAGAACGGGGTCCATATAGGCCCCAATGTGGCAAATTCACACCTCCCAAAGACGACGCTCAGAGCGGCTACAACCTCTGTAAATACTAGTATTTTTAGCCCTTTTACTCCATAACCCCAGGCTGGCTTCGACTCCCCTCACCTCCACCATCTTTAAAAAGGCCCGTCTTGCGTCCAATTCATCGACATCCTGCCCCTCTTTCCCCCGCAACCCCCTATCTTCCCCCAATACGATTCCCCCAATACGGTGCTCTCGACCACCTCACTCAAAAAGCAAATTCCCAGAAACCTGTAAGACTTGTTAGCTCAATATGCAGTGGTGATATCGAGAGTGG
>JARFRT010000202.1 GCA_029287105.1 Akkermansiaceae bacterium
GGATGTCGGGGTTGGAGGTGCTGAAAGGCTCGAGCCAGATCAAGTACGGGCCGCACACCACGGGTGGTGTGATCAACTACCTTTCCACGAATATCCCCGCCGGACAGGAATTTTATACCAGGATGACCTACGGGAGCGACAACACCCTGTTCAGCCACACTTATTTCGGTGACACCGTAGAGACCTCGAATGGGGCTTTCGGCTACTTGCTTGAGATGCATTACCACCGCAGCGACGGTTTCCGGTCGGTGCAGGGGCATGGCGGGCTGGACACGGGGTTCGAGCGTATTGAGCCGATGGTGAAGCTGTTCTGGGAGCCGGACTCGGCGGTGAAGCAGCGTTTTGAGCTCAAGCTGGGCTCGACGGATTTTGATGCGAATGAAACCTATCTGGGTCTATCCGAGGCTGATGCCGCGAGCGGATCACGCGATTTGTACTCTGCGGCGCAGTTTGACAACATCGACACCTTTCACTACCGCTCCTATCTCAAGTACATTGTCGAACCGACGGATGACCTGAAAATCGAGGCGACCGCCTACTACAACCGGTTCAACCGGAACTGGTACAAGCTCAACAAAATTGACGGGGGGAATCTCGACACGGCCTTGCTTGATCCGGCCAAGATCACGGCCCTGAGGGGGATGACGGCCGGCAGCGTGGCCAACGTGAAGGCGAATAACCGGGATTACTACAGTTACGGACTCCAGCTTGCGGCGCAGTATGACTTTGATGCGGGTGCTGTGCATCACAGTGTGGTCGGCGGTGTGCGTTACCATACCGACCGTGTCAGGCGTTTCCAGTGGAGTGATGATTATGTCAGTGACGGGGCGGGTGACTTTTCCTTCTCAGCCCCGCACGGTGCTCCGGGTGACGACGGTAACCGTCGACAGCAAACCGATGCGCTCGCCTTGTTTGTCGAGGACTCGATTCAAGTGGGAAAAACAACCATCCGTCCGGGGATCCGCTATGAGCATCTTGATGTTGAATACGACGAGTGGGCGAAAAGCACGGCGCCGGTGCCGTTTGCCAAATCATCGGATTCGGGTTCCTACGGAATCTGGGCAGGGGGTATCGGGTTTACGCACGAGTTGTGTGATACCGATACTTTCTACGGCGGTGTTTACCGTGGGGTGTCGGTCCCCGGTCCCCGTTCCCATCTCAAGAGCGATGTGGAAGAGGAAAGCACATTGTCTTACGAGCTGGGTTGGCGTCACAGGCGTGATGGCTTCAGCATCGACCTCGCCGGGTTTTACACCGACTTCAGCGATCTGATCGCACGCGAGAGTATCGGCGGGGGAACGGGGGCCGACCGTAATGCGGGGGATGTCGAGGTCCTCGGCGTCGAGCTCCTTGCCTCCTACGATGCCGCCTACAACTGCCCTGGTTTTAGTTTGCCGATGTATGTCAGCGCCACCTGGACTGAGTCCGAATTTAAGACCGCCATTGCCAGCGGTGGCGAAGACGGTATTTGGGACGGCGCGGTGGCCGGCAACCAACTGCCCTACGTGCCCGAGTGGAAACTCGCGGCGGGGATCGGTTTCGCCACCGACCAGTGGGGTGTGAACCTCGACGCCACTTACACCGGCAGCCAGTATGGAACCGGTAACAACTTCAGTGCCCCGGTGACCAGTTCGCGCCAAGGCAAGCTGGATTCCTTTGTCCTGGTCGACCTCTCCGGCTACTACCAGATCAATGACAACTGGAGGGTTCTTGCCGGCGTCAACAACCTGTTTGACAAGGATTACATCTCAAGCCGCGTGCCCCACGGCCCCCGGAATGCCCGTGGTCGTCATCTCTACACGGGTTTTGAGTTGAAGTTCTGAGCCGATTCTATATGGGCAGGTTTAGTACAGCGCGGCGTTTGTGCCCTTGCAGACGCCGCCGAACCCGCCTAAACACACGCACCTGCATTCCGCTTTTATCGATCCATGAAACACTCTGTTATTTTTATTCTGTTGGTCACCGCGCTCATCCCGTGCGTGAACGGGCAGGACGAGGCAAAAAAAACCGACTCTGTGGTGGATCCGGTCGTCTCACGCGAATTGATCCGTCAGTGGGTCCAGACCGAGCGTATCCTGTCCGAGGAAAAATCGGCATGGCAGGTGGACAAAAAGCGCATGCAAGACCTTCTTGATCTCTATCAGAAAGAGCTTGGGCTGATCGACGAAGAGCTTGAGAAGGCGGGGGCGTCGGTGGAATGGGTGGACAAAGACAAGCAGAGGTTCGAATCGGACCTGAAACAATGGCGCGAGGCGCAGCAACTGCTTCGCGAAACGCTGACCCGACTGCTCCCGCGTGTTACGGCACTGCTGGCAAGGTTCCCCCGGCCGCTGCTCGATGAGATTGCGACCGATGCGGACTTGCTGCGCTCGCCGAAGGCACTCGAGCATCCGCGCGATGTCCTCAAATCCATGATCGCCGTGCTCACCACATCAGCCCGCTTCAACCGGAGTATCACCGTGGTGGAGGAAATCCGGACCGTGTCCGGTGGGGAAAAAATGACGGTCGATGTCCTCTACCTCGGGTTGTGCCGTGCCTACTACACCACCGGTGTCGGCGACACCGCGGGCATCGGGGTGCCCGGCAAGACGGGCTGGGAGTGGCAGCCGGAGCCTGGGCTGGCGAACGACATCCGCCGCACCCTTGCTGTCTATCAGAAGGACCAACAACCGCAGTTGGTCAAGCTCCCGGTCGAGGTGTCCGGACCGGAAAACAAGTAGTGCCATGAAACAATTACCCGCCGCACTCGCCATTGGCGCTCTCGCCCTACTAACCGCCGTTCCCGTTGCCGGGCAGGATCTGGCATCGATTCGCAAGGACCTCGACGACGCGCAAACCCGCCTTGTCAGGCAGCGTGATGCCATCGCCGCGGAAAAGCCGGCGCTCGCCAAGACCTTCGACGAAACCCGCGCGTCCCTGCTGGAAAAGCGCCGCAAACTCCGCATCGCCCGCATGGCGAAGTCCGACCGCGATGCCCTGCTGAAAGAGCTTGAAAAAAAACACCACACAGCGGGACAAGACCACACC